>JACZKF010000024.1 GCA_014860175.1 Desulfuromonadales bacterium
ATCGGCTTCGTCAATGCCGGGCTGCTGACGCTGTTTCAGGCCGTCGGCGTCATCTTCGGCAGCAATATCGGCACCACCGTGACCAGCTGGCTGGTGGCCCTGGTCGGCTTCAAGGTGCTGGCCATGCCGGCGGTGGCGGTGGGGATGCTGCTGCGGGTGTTCGCCACCGGCACCCGCGCCAGCGCATTGGGGGAGGCGCTGGCCGGTTTCGGGGTCTTTTTCCTGGGGATCGATATCCTCAAGGAGACCTTTGCCGGGATGCAGGAGCGCCTGAGCCTGGAGCAGTTCGCCGGCGATGGCCTCGGCGCCCTGGTGCTGCTGGTCGGGGCGGGGTTTGCCCTGACCGTACTGATGCAATCGTCCAGTGCCGCCCTCGCCGTGACCCTGACCGCCGCCGCCGGCGGATTTCTACCCCTGAGCGCCGCCGCGGCGGTGGTCATCGGCGCCAACGTCGGCACCACCTCCACCGCAGCCTTTGCCGTGATCGGCGCCACCGCCAACGCCAAGCGGGCAGCGACGGCGCACGTCCTGTTCAATGTTGTCACCGCCCTGGCTGCCTTGCTCGCTCTGCAGCCTCTGCTCGCCCTGGTAGGGATTTTGGCCGGGGTGGCGGGGCTGCAGGGGCCAGCCACCTCCCTGGCGATTTTCCATACCCTGACCAAGGTTTTCGGGCTGCTGCTGATCCTGCCGGTCACCCCGAAACTGGTGGCCTTTCTCGAAGGGCGCTTCCGGGCCGCCGAGGAGAACGAGGCCAGACCCCACTATCTCGACCATAACATCACCGCCACCCCGGCGCTGGCCGTCGACGCCCTCATTCTCGAACTCAAGCGGATCGGAGCCTTCGCCCGCGAAGGGGCCTTCGCCGTGATCGCCAACGCTCCAGTCACCCCCCGGTCGTGGGAGGAGAGGAAACGGGTGATTCACCAGCTGGTGGAGGCGGTCGCCGCCTTCAGTCGCCAGGTCCGGCAAACCGAGCTCCCCAAAGATCTGGCCGAAGCCTTTCCCCAGGCGCTGCGCATCACCCAGTACTACACCGACATGGTGGAAAAGGCCGAGGAGATCGCCCTGCTGCGCCTCTCGCTGCAGCCGTTGGCCGACGATCGCCTGAAGACGGAAATGGAACGGTTCTTCCGGAACGCCTCGGCTCTTCTGGCGGCGACCGACCCCGAAGCCGCCGACTATTCGGCGGACGCTTGCGAACCGTTGCTGGAGGCGCTGCAGGCGGAATATCAGGAACTCAAGGCGGAATTGCTGCGGGCCGGTTCCGCGGGGCGGCTGCCGGTCCGCCAGATGGTCTGGCGGCTCGACGAAATAGGCGCCGTGCGCCGCGTCCTCGACCAGGCGGTCAAGGCGGCCCGCTATCTGGAGGCGCTGAACCGGCTGGTTCACCAGCACGCACGAGACGGCGGATGAAAAACGCCCATCTGCGGCGTTGTCCTCATCTTTCGTCAACGACGTACCTTCCGGTACGCCTTATGACTCAAGATTTCGGACGCCTTGCATCTGGGCATTTTTGATCAGCCTGAAAAACCGAGTTTTCAACGCCTTGTTTAACGGCGGGTGGCGAGGTGGATCCCCCAGCCGATGAGGAAGATTCCGGCGGCGTGGTAGGGGTGGAACGATTCGCCCAGGAAGACGATGGCGAGGAGGCTGCCGAAAACCGGCATCAGGTGGATGAAGAGGCCGGCGCGGTTGGCCCCGACCAGGTCGACGCCGCGGTTGTAGCAGAGATAGGAGACGATGGAGGGGAAGATGGCCACATAGGCGACGGCTGCCAGCGTCGTCGGGGTGGCGACGAAGCTGCGCCCGCCCGCCATCTCCGCCAGCCAGAAGGGGAGAAGCAGCAGCCAGCCGAGGCCGAAGGTGAGGGCGAGAAAACTCAAGGGGTGGATGGCCGGGCGCTTGCGCAGCAGGACCGAGTAGCCGGCGTAGCAGAAGACGGCGGCCAGCGCCAGCAGATCGCCGCGGTTGACCTGCAGCTCCCGCAGCGCCTCCCACTCCCCCTGCAGGATGATGGTTGCCGCCCCGGCCAGCGACAGGCCGATGCCGCCGAGTTGACGGCCGCTGACCCGCTCACCGAAGAGGGCGAAGGAGAGGATGACGATGATCACCGGCGTGATCGACTGCAGCAGGAAGGCGTTAAGCGCCTGGGTCCACTGCAGCCCGGTGTAGATCAGGGTGTTGAAGGCGGTGATGCCGAGGGCCGACAGCAGCAGCAGAACCGGCCAGTGGCCGGCCAGGCGCGGCCAGTCCCGGCGCAGGTGCGGCAGGGCGAGGGGGAGGACGAGGAGCGCCGCTCCGGTCCAGCGCAGAAAGGCCAGGGCCACCGGCGGGACCTGGCCGTGCACCGCCCGGCCGACGATGAAGTTCCCCGACCAGAAGAAGACCGCCAGGGTCAGCAGCAGGTATGGGTGGCGGTCGAATCGCATCATCCCCTCTCGCTCATTGCCGGCCAATGTAGCGAAAGGGGGTGATCAGTGCAATGGTCTTGGCGGATCAGCCTGCCGGCAGCCGGTAGCCGACCCCGGCGAACTGGATATTGGCCGGATCGGCGCTGCAGGGGGGAGAGACGGCATGCACCCCGCCGCAGGCCGGGCACTGGCCGACAAAGGTCGCCAGGAGAAAGTCCGCCCCGCACCCCTGGCAGACGGCCGGCAGGCCGCCACCGGCAAGGCGCTGCCCTCTGAGCTCACCGCCGTGGGCCTGATAGACGAATTCGACCAGATCTCTCCCTTTGGCGAAAGGGCCACCACCGCTTCCATTATTCGAACAGCATCCCATCTTCAGGCTCCTGGAGTAAGGGGGGCAGGATCACCCCGGCCCCCAGAAAATACACGGAGCCTGCCGCCGGCGACATGACGCAAGTCAAAAGATGGGCGGCTCAGCGCTCTATTTCTTCTCCTCCTTCTCTTCCAGCTCCTCTTCCGCCTCGGCTTCCGCTTCGGCCACATTGACTCCGAGCTGCTCGGCGGTCTGCCGGGCGAGCTGCAGATGCTCTTCGAGGACCGGCAGGGTCTTCTCGATGAAGGCGAGCAGTTCCGGATCGCTCACCTTCTCCTTCGCTTTCTCGAACTTGCGTACGTCCTTGGTGTGATCCTTCACCATCTCCCGCATGTAGCGCTGGTCGAACTCTTCCCCCGAATGGCGCTGCAGCTGATCGACGGTATTCTGGTGTTTCTGGTCGAGTTCCGTCGGCAGCTCCCACCCTTTTTGCTGCGCCAGCTGACTCAGCTCGCTGTTGGCCTGACCGTGATCCTCGACCATGCGGCGGCCGAACTCCTGCACCTCGGACGCTTCCCCTTTTTCCTGCGCCAGCTGGCCGAGCTCGACTTCCATCAGACCGCCCAGAGCCGCTTTCTTGACGAATTTCTGGTCGGCATCCCTCTCCCCTCCATGCTCCATGGCCAAAGCGGGGAGGGCCAGCGCGGCCACCGCCAACAGACTGAGGAATAAAATCAGATTTTTCATAAATTCTCCTTTGCCCGGCGCTTGCCGGTGCGGTAACTGGTAACTGCCTGCCAAACAGAGCTTTTCCTGCCTGAAAGATAGCCACCCCCGGCGTCCTGTCAACTTCTCAAGGGAAGGGAGGCCGGGGGGAAAGCGCCGGCTTGGGGCAGCGGCGGCCCCTTTCGACTGTAAAATGTGCTACTTCTTTATCGGAGATGGAGATCCGCTGCCGGAAGGGAGAATGCCATGAACGACAGCTTCAATACCCGTTCCACCCTCAGCGCCGGTGGGCGCAGCTATGAGATCTTCCGCCTGCCGGTGCTGCAGGCGGCCGGCTACGAGGTCGAACGGCTCCCCTACTCCCTGCGCATCCTGCTGGAGAACCTGCTGCGCCACGAGGACGGCATCACCGTCACCGCCGACGACATCCGGGCGCTGGCCGGCTGGCAGCCGGAGAGCGATCTCGAGCGGGAGATCACCTTCCTCCCCGGTCGCATCCTGCTGCAGGACTTCACCGGGGTACCGGCTCTGGTCGACCTGGCGGCGATGCGCGACGCCATGGCCGAGCTCGGCGGCGACCCGCAGCAGATCAACCCGTTGCAGCCGGTGGAGCTGGTGATCGACCACTCCATCCAGGTCGACGCCTTCGGCAGCACCGAGGCCTTCGCCATCAACGAAGAGCACGACTACCGGCGCAACCGGGAGCGCTACACCTTCCTCAAATGGGGGCAGCAGGCCTTCGACAACCTCAAGGTGGCGCCGCCCAACGCCGGAATCTGCCACCAGGTCAATCTGGAGCATCTGGCCCGGGTGGTTTTCGGTCTGCCGGGGGATGGAGGGACGATGGCGGCGGAGCTGCCGCAGGCCTTCCCCGACACCCTGGTCGGGACCGACTCGCACACCCCGATGGTCAACGGCCTCGGGGTGCTCGGCTGGGGGGTCGGCGGTATCGAGGCGGAAGCGGCCATGCTCGGCCAGCCGATCTCGATGCTGATCCCCAAGGTGGTCGGCTTCCGCCTCACCGGCCGGCTGCCGGCCGGGGCGACCGCCACCGACCTGGTGCTGACGGTGACCCAGATGCTGCGCCGCAAAGGGGTGGTCGGGCGCTTCGTCGAGTTCTTCGGCCCCGGCGTCGGGGAGCTGTCGGTGGCCGACCGGGCGACCATCGGCAACATGTCACCGGAATACGGGGCGACCTGCGCCATTTTTCCGGTCGACCGCCAGACCCTCGACTACCTGCGCCTCACCGGTCGGCCGCCGGAGCGCATTGAGCTGGTCGAGCGCTACATGCGCGAGCAGGGGCTGTTCCACAGCGCCGAGTCGGTGGAGCCGCTCTTTACCGATACCCTGGAGCTCGACCTGGCGAGCGTCGAGCCGAGCCTTGCCGGGCCGCGCCGACCGCAGGACCGCCTTCCTCTCGGCCGGGCCGGCGAGGGGTTTCGCCAGGAGCTGCCTGCCCTGCTGCCGCCGGTCTCCACCGGCGCCGCCGGCGACCCGCTGGCGGCCGGTCTCGAACTTCAACTGGGCGGCGAGGCGCACCGGCTGCGCCACGGGGCGGTGGTCATCGCCGCCATCACCAGCTGCACCAACACTTCCAACCCGTCGGTGATGATCGCCGCCGGCCTGCTGGCGCAAAAAGCGGTGGCCCGCGGCCTGACCCGCCCCCCCTGGG
>JACZKF010000257.1 GCA_014860175.1 Desulfuromonadales bacterium
CCCGGCGCTGCAGCAGGCGGAAGAGCCGCTGGTGATCACGCTGCAAAAAGACGGCGCCATCTTCGTCGGCCGCTCGCGGGTCGACACCCTGGAGCAGCTGACGCCGGTGTTGGTGCAGATCCTGAGCCAGCGCGAGAAAAAGGAGGTGTTCCTGGAAGCCGACCGCGAACTCTCCTACGGCCGGGTGGTGCAGGTGATGGCGGCAGCCAGAAAGGCCGGGGTGGAGAAGCTGGGGATGGTCTCGCAGCCCCCCCGCTCCTGAGTTCCCCTGCATCCGATGCCGCAAAACCGGTCCACACAGCGCATTACTCCTCCTCCCGCCGACCGGGGGATGGGGCCCATGGTGTTCGTCTCCTTCGCCCTGCACCTGGCGGTGGTGCTGATCTTCGTCTTCGGCCTGCTGCCGCAGGGGAGGCGGGAGCTGCGGCCGGTCTACTATATCGATCTGGCCAGCATGCCGGTGGCCGATCCGCAGGCGGGCCGCCCCGATGCCCGCCCCGAGCCGGGTCCAAAGGCGCCCGCACCGGCGGCGGTTCCCCGGCCGGAGCCGCCGAAGCCGGCAAACAAGCCCGAGCCGAAGGTGGAGCCGAAACCGATTCCCAAACCGGAGGTCAAGCCGCCACCGACCCCGACGAAGCCGGCACCGGTGACCAAGCCGGAGCCAAAGGCCGAAGCGAAACCGGTCCCGAAAGCCGAAACCAAACCGGCCCCAAAGCCGGCCCCGAAAACCGAGACCAAACCGGCGGAGAGCTACCAGGACACTTTGAGCGCCATCGACAAGCTGCGGCGGGACAAAGAGATGGCGGAGCTCAAGGAGAAGCTCGCCGCTTTGGCCGGCACTGATGGGCGCGGGACCGATGCCCCACTTGGTGAAATGGGTGGGAAAGGTAAGGATGCTGGAGTCGGCCACTACACTTGGTTGGAAAACGTCATACCAAAATATTGGAACTATTCTCCCTACCTTAATGAGCGCCTCGACCTTGAAGCAACGATCAAAATCTTTTTTGACCGGGACGGGAAACTCTTGGATTATCAGTTCATCAAAAAGTCGGGGAGTGACCAGTTTGATCAATCACTGATCAGGGCAATCATTGGTTTCTCCCGCGACCAGACGTTGCCAAATCCGCCGAAAGAGCGAAGTAATTTCGAAGTTAAATTTAACCTTAAAGACATGAAGAAATAATGATGCGACTATCCCTTTTATTGTTTTCTCTGGCTATTTTTTGTCCCTCTCTCACTCTGGCGCAGATCGAGATCCGCGCCCCCGGGCAGCAGACGCTCCCTCTGGCCGTCGTCCCCTTTCTCCCCCTGGAGCCAGGAATGCCGACGGAAGTGGCTCGGGAGGTGCAAGAAGTCCTCACTGGCGACCTCGACCTGGCGGGACTCTTTTCTTTTGTCGCGCCGGCCGCCTTTCTTTCCGACGCCCGCCGCCTTGGCCTGACCAGCACCGAAGTCGATTTCGCCCAGTGGCGGATGCTCGGGGCGGAAGCGGTGATCAAGGGCGGCTTTTCGGTCAAGGGGAATGACCTGGTGCTGGAGGCGCGGTTGTACGACGTCGTCAGCCGCCGGCTGCTCACCGGCCGCCGCTATCTCGGCAAGGTCGAGGACGCCAGGCGCATGGCCCACAGCTTTGCCGACCAGGTGATGAAGAGCCTGACCGGGGAAGACGGCCCCTTCAACACCCGCATCGCCTTCATCTCCAACCGCACCGGGCATAAAGAACTCTACCTGATGGACGTCGACGGGCATCAGCCGATCCGGCTGACCGACCATCGTTCCATTGTCCTCAACCCGGATTTCTCGCCGGTCAGCAAGGACGTGATCTTTACCTCCTACAAAGGGGGGAACACCGACCTTTACCGCAAGGAGATCTATTCCGGGCGCGAAGCGAAGATCTCCAGCCGGGCCGGGCTCAACATCGCCGGGCGCTATCGCCCCGACGGCCGGGAGATCGCCCTGACTCTGTCGCACGAGGGGAACTCCGAGCTTTACCTGATCGGCACCGACGGTCAGATGCACAAGCGCTTGACCGACAACTGGGGGATTGACGTCGACCCCTCCTGGAGCACGCGCAGCGACGAGATCGCCTTCGTCTCCGACCGCCAGGGGAACCCCCAGGTTTTCATCCAGGACATCCTGAAGGGGACGGTGCGCCGGTTGACCGCGACCGGTCGTTACAATGCCACCCCGGCCTGGAGCCCGAAGGGGGATCGGATCGCCTTCAGCCGCCAGGAGGGGGGGCAATTCGACCTTTATACGATCCGCCCCGATGGCAGCGATGAGCGGCGGTTGACCTTCGGCCCCGGCAGCAAGGAACATCCCCGCTGGAGTCCGGATGGCCGGTTCCTGGTCTACTCCTCCGATCTGGGGGGGAAAAAGGCGATCTACGTCATGCGGGCCGACGGCACCGGCTCTCGCCGCATCTCCCCGCCGGGGAGCGACTGCAGCCACCCGGCCTGGTCAGGGAAGTGGTAAAGCTTGTTCTGCCGGCTAAATTTGTATAATCTGTACCGAATTACAGGCTCTTGCGCGGATGCTGGAGCCGCCTCTGCCCAAAGGAGATTTACGATGAAAAAACTGTCTATTGTTCACCTGACCCTGTTCCTGGCGCTGGCCGTTCTGCTGGTTTCCGGCTGCGCCAAGAAACCGGCGCCGACGCCGACGGCCGCCAGCGAAACCCCCGTCGTGGTCTCCGAGCGGCCGGTGGGACAGGATGTGCGCGGTATCGATGAGCGCCCGGTCACCGAAGGGCAGATCTCGGAGCAGGATACCGCCGGCCTCGGCATGGGGCAAGCCTCCGCCGACCTGCAGCCCATCTTCTTCGAATTCGACCAGTACACTCTTTCACCGCAGGCCCGGCAGACTCTGGCCGACAACGCCGCCTTTCTGCGCTCCCGCTCCACGGTCAACGTGCTGATCGAGGGGCATTGCGACGAGCGCGGCTCCGATGAGTACAACCTGGCCCTTGGCGAACGCCGGGCCCGGGCCACCCGGGACTATCTGGCCTCCCTCGGAGTCGCCCCCGAGCGGCTGTCGATCATCTCCTACGGTGAGGAGCGCCCCCTCGAGCAGGGTAGCAACGAAGCCGCCTATGCCAAAAACCGGCGTGCGGAATTCCGCATCCGCTGAGTGTCAGCAGTTTTGGAGGCCGCACCCGGGGTGCGGCCTCCCCCATTTTCCCAACGAGGTCCGACATGTGGCGCAAAGCGTTAACCATTATGGTGGTCGGTCTGGCCCTGGCCGGCTGCCTCCCCTCTCAGCAGCAGTTGGCCATGGAGCGGGATGTCGCCGAGATGAAGCGGCGGCTAGCCGAGGTCGAGCGCGGAACGGCCGCTCTGCGGCAGGGACAGCCGGCGGGTGACCGGGTCGATGTTCTGGCCCGTGCCCAAGCGGACCAGCAGGCTTCCTTCGACGCCCTGCGGGTCGAACTGCAATCGGTGGCTGGGCGTTTTGAGGAGCTGAAGCGGGAGCGTACTGAAATTCGCGACGATATGTCGCTGGCCAAAGACGACCTGTCGCTGAAACTTACCGCCCTGGAGGATCGGGTGACCCGTCTGGAAACCGGGGCTGCCGCCCGCCCAGCAGCTTCCTCGGTGGCGCAAACCCCCGAGGCTCTGTATGAGCAGGGGGTCGAGTTCATTCAGAAGCGCGGCGAGTTTGCCCGGGGGCGTGAGACCCTGCAAGACTTTCTCAACCGTTTCCCCCAACATGCGCTGGCGGTCAATGCCATGTACTGGATGGGCGAGGCTTATTACGGGGAGAAGAAGTACGAAAACGCCATCCTGCAGTTCCAGGACGTCATCCAGAAATTCGGCGATCATCCGAAAGTCGCTTCGGCGATGCTCAAGCAGGGGATGGCTTTTTCCACTCTGGGCGATCGGAAGAACGCGCGAGTGATCCTGCAGCGGCTGATCGGCTCCTTCCCGCTGTCCGAGGAGGCGAAGAAAGCCCGGGAGCTGTTGGCCGAATGGGACCGCAAGGCCTGACAGCTCCCTCTGGTGAAAGCAAATAAGGGCGGCCAACTGGCCGCCCTTTCTTTTTACGAATACAACTTTCCAGCCCAGTTTACCGCAGAAGTCCGAGCCCTTCTTCCCCCAAGATGGTCCAACTCCCGCCCTGGCGGCCGAGCACGAACCCTTTGAGGGTCCGGTCACGGTAACGGTCGGAGCGGTAGTCCTGCACCGCCACCACCCTCAGACGATTCTCCCCGTCCGCTGTGACATGGATTTCATCCAAGGTCACGGTGATCCAGGCCGGGCGGGCCACAGCCTGGCGGCGCTGCTGCTCCCAGGCAGCCCGGGACGACCCCTGGTGCGGCACGAAATCGGTGCCGTAGAAACTCAGGTACTGCGCCAGATCCTGGCTAGACCAGGCCTTCGCCCAACCGTGGAGCAGCCCGACCGCTATTTCCCGCTGATTCTCAAACCCGGCCAGCTGCGCTTCGAGCGGAGCCGGCGTACTTTCAGCCAAGCGAAATTCCGTCCCGGTCGGCGGGAAGGGGGGAGAGATTTCCGCCAACGGCAGCAGCCGGGTGGCGCCGGCGTTTTCGACCGGTGTCCCCGTGGCCAGGCTTTTCTCCAAGGAGACAGTATTGAGGTTCTCGACCAGCACGGCATAGCTCGGATGAGCCCGAAGTCCCTCTTCCAGAAGCGCCTGGGCCTCATTGAGGCGGCCGCTGGCCGCGCTCAGGACCGCCAGATTGTTGTAGGGCTCGGGTAAAAGTGGGAATTGCTGCTGCAGAGACCGCAACCGCGTTTCGGCCTCGGCAAATTCACCCCGGCGACTCAAAGCGACGGCCTCGGAAAACTCCGCCCGGACCCTGGCTTCGGCGCCGTGCCAGAGCCGGGCCAGATCGTCGGCATCGGCGCCCTGAGGAGTTGGTAACTGCTCACCAGAGGTCACCGCCGGCACCTTCCCACCGGGAGCGGGAACGGCTTCCGGCCTCTGCAGTACGTACAGGCCACCGCCGGCAACCAGCAGCAGCGCCAGGACGGCGATGAGCCACTGCCGGGGTCGGCCGGCCGTGACCGGCGGTTCCATTGGCGTTCTCAAAACGGCTTCCAGGGGCTCGGAATCGCCCAGGGTGCGAGGGATAGGCATGTCGCTGACCTCCTCGAAGGGCTCGTCCCGGGGAGAGACAGGGAGGGGAATCACCGGCAAAAGCGGCCCCGCCGGCGAAGGCGTCGTCGCCATGGCGGGTGTGGGCTGCAGAGGGTTCTCGGCCCGGGGGGCCACCAGGGGGATCTTCTCCCCCTCGGGTTTTGATTTCCCCCCGGCCAGGACCGTGACCTTGGCCGGTGAACTGGTGTTTGCCTCGCTGGCCAGCAGACGATTGACCGCCTGGATGAGCTGATTGGCATCGTAGCGCTCACCAGGGCGTTTGGCCAACAATTTGTCCACCAGCGGCTGGTAGGTAGCCAGCGCAGCAGGGAGTTTTGGCACCGGTGAATTTACGTGCTGCCAGGCGGTGTCGGCGCTCTGGAACGGTGTCTGGTTGGTGAGCATCTCGTAAAGGACGATCCCCAGGCTGTACAGATCGGCGCGGCCGAATTGCCGGCCGCTGTTCTGAATATCTTCGGGGCTGAGGTAGAAAGGGTTGGGAGGGGCTTCGCCGGAGAGGACTCCGACGCCGAAACCGTGGATCTTCATCGCTTGGAAATCGGCCAAAATGGCCGAGCCATCTTTGCGAAACAAGATGTTCTCAGGTTTGATCCCCTGATGGTTGAGCCCCTTGGCGTGGGCAAAGGAGAGTGCCCGCGCTACCTGCCCGATGATGGTCAGCGCCTGCTTGGCGTTCAGGCCGCGGCGGATCGCTTCCCGCAGGTTGCCACCCGGCATGAGAGCCATAGTGAAATAATGATAGCCGCCGTCACACCCCGACCCGTACAGGGGAACTATGCCGGAGTGCAGAAGTACAGCGGCCGAGCTGACATCTTCCTCGAGCGGATCCTCGGGAGGCTGGCGTCGGGTAAATTCACTTTTGAGCACCTTCACGGCGACCTGGCGAAACAGGACGGTGTCGTCGGCCACGTAAACGTGGGCCATCGGACCTTCTCCAAGTTCTCGCAAGATCCGGTACTTGCCGAGATGGCTTCCGATCTTGAGCTCTGACGCCATAGGATTAAGCATGAAGGCCGCCCACTAGAAAAACCTCATTGGTCATAATATTGGAATATTCATTTAAATTTGTCAACAAGACAAATTAAAGGTCTCCCGGGGTTCTTTCCACCGTCATCAGCGCCCCCCTTCGTACCAGACACGCCAGGAGCGATTTTCCTGGACCAGATAAAGTCGCTTGTCCATTTCACTGCTGAAGTTGCCGGCACGGTAGCTCTGGTGAAAGTCGGCCACCACCAAGGTTCGGCTGGAACTGGCGGCCGTCGGATAGCCGTAGAGGGAGAGCCGTTGCAGATTTACTTGACGATTTTCTTGGCCTCGTGCCAGCTGCAGTTTGCGCCGCCTCCAGTCGGCAAGATCACTGCCAGGGGCGAGAAAATCAGTGGAGTAGTGGGTCAGAAAGCGATCGATGTCGGTCTCCCAGTCGCGTCGCCACCCCTCCACGGCGGTTACCAGCTCTTCCCGGCGGCTGCGCCACTCGGTGGGGGAGACCCACTCGAGGTGGTCGGCAATGATCACCGGAGTCACACCCGGATGCAAATACCCCCCCAGGGTCTGCAGATCGTCATTGGTCAATACCACACAGCCATCGCTGTCCTGGGGGGGGCGGCTGTAGTAGTCGCGGTCGGTGCCGTGCACCCAGATGCCGCTCCCGGTCTTGCCGAACCGCAGATCGAATTCATTGGGGTAGTTCAGAGGAAACGCCTGGGTGCCGTAACGATTGGGCAGCTTTTCCCCAGGGATATGGCCAACGACGAAATAGACCCCTTCCGGGGTACGCATGTCGCCGCGTTCCTGCTTGTTGCCGGGGGCCTTGCCAAAGACGCTGTAATAGTCGCCAAGCAGGCGAGGAGGGCGGTCGGAGCCGGGATTCTCAAACAGGTAGAGGCGGTTGCGACTTTTGTCGATCACCACGGCCGAGGTCACCTCCCCCGCCAGGTTGATCAGCACACTGGGGACCTGGGTGCTGTCGAGTAGTGCCAGATAGCCTTGCAGCCGAGCCTGGGCTTCTTCCCGCAGACGGTCGACCGGTTCGGAAGTCGTCAGCCCCAGGCCATTCATGACCCCATTGTTCCCGATACCGGTCAGGGGCCGGAACTGGGCCAGGAGCAGATCCCCCCGCACCAGATGTGCCAGGTGGAAATTGGGCGCCCGACGGGTAAGTTGCTCGAGCAACGAGAGTGCCCGGGGGAGGTTTCCTTCCCTGAAGTGGAGCAGTGCTTGCAACAGGGAGGCTTCCAGATCGGCGGGATTGTGGTGGAGGCGCCGTTCGATTTTATCGGCGATTTTCTCCGCGTCGGACCACAGGCCGCCACCGGTGATGGCCGGGGTCATCTCGGAAGGGGCTTTCCACAAGGCGCTGACTTGGACGGCGGTCAAGGCGGCGATGGCCACAGCAAGGGCTACCAGCCAACGGTACCGGAACCAGGTCGCGGTTACAGCGACTGTTCGGCGGCGATTCGCCATCGGCCGTTCTCCCGGATCAGGTCCAACCGCTTGCGGGTGCGTCCCTGGAAATGACTGGAGCGGTATTCTTGCAGTAATTCCACCTGCACCCCTTGGCCGTTCTGGGAAAGGAAGCGGAAGTTTTTCAGCTCGACCTCGATCCAGCGGGGCTGCAGCAGGCGCTGGCGGCGCTGTTCCTCCCAGTCGCGGCGGGTAAGGTTCCCCTCAGGTTGAAAGCGGCTGCTGTAGCTGGCCAGATAAGCGGCAACTTCCTGCGCCGACCAGGCCTGCGCCCAGAGC
>JACZKF010000258.1 GCA_014860175.1 Desulfuromonadales bacterium
AATCGCCTCCAGGGCGGCGCGCTTTTCCCGGGCCGGCATCCCGCCGAAAAGCAGGACGGTTCGCAGGCCCAGGAGTTCAAGCCAGTGGTGAAATTGCAAAAAATGCTGCTCGGCGAGAATTTCGGTCGGGGCGACCACCGCCACCTGCGTCTGGTTCTCGATGGCGATCAGGGCCGCCATCAGGGCGACAATGGTCTTGCCGCTGCCGACGTCCCCCTGAATCAGGCGGTGCATCGGATGCGGAGCCATCAGGTCGTTTTTGATCTCTCCGAGAACCCGGCGCTGGGCCGCGGTAAGCCGATAAGGGAGCAGTTGGGCCAGGGGGCGGGTGTAGAGGTGAGTCACCTGGAAGGGGATCCCCCGCTCCAGCACCACGCCACGGCGCTTGAGGGCGAGCCCGAGTTCGAGGAAGAAGAATTCGTCATACGCCAGAGAGCGGCGCGCCGCGTCGGTACCCTTCTCCAGATCGTCGACCTTGACCTCGGAATCGGGCCAGTGCGCCTGGCGCAACGCCTCCGCCACTGGCAGCAGACCCCGTTGCAGGCAAAGCGCCGGGGGCAAAGGGGAAACGGCCGAGGGGGCGTAACGGTCGATCACCTCTTTCCAGATTTTGCGGGCGGTTTTCTGGTGCATCCCTTCGGTGAGGGGATAGACCGGGAGGATGCGGCCAAAGCTGAGGGGGTCGGCGCTGGTGAACTGTTCCGGCGCCTGGCCGGGGGAGAGGAACTCGGCATCGGGGTGATGCACTTCGCGCAGGGCCCCGAACCGCTTCACCTCCCCGGAGAAAAATCCCCGACGGCCGACGCTCCAGGTCTTGCGCATCCAGTCGCGCCGATAATGGAACCATTTGAGGGAGAGTTGACCGCTGCCGTCGCCGACAATTACTTCGTAGAGCTGACGCCTGGAACGGGCGGTCTGGCTTTCGGCCGAGGCGAGAACCTCGCCGAAGAAGACTTCCCGGCTGCCATCACGCAGTTGGGCGATCTTGCGGATCTCACGGCGGTCTTCGTAGCGGTGCGGCAGGGTGTAGAGAGCGTCTTCGACGGTGCGCAGCCCGATCCGCGCCAGGACTTCGGCCAGGCGCGGACCGACCCCGCGCACCGCCGTCAGAGGGGTGGCGAGGATCTCGCGGCTGCGGCGGTATTGGGGGGTCAGGGACATGGGGCCCCTGACCCTTTAGTCCTGAAAAATGGCGTTGAGGTCGCGAAGGATGTCGTTGACGTCCAGACCATGGGCGATCGCCCCCTGCTCCAGCGTCTCGTGCATCGCCCCCATGCAGCCGACGCAGCCGAGGTTATAGCGGCCGAGGACTTTCGCCACCTGCGGGCTCATCTGCAGCACCTGATGGAAGGTCATGTTCTTGTTGACTTTGTCGGACATGAAAATCTCCTGTTATGGGTATTCAGAGTCAGGAATCAGAACAGAATGTTCCTGGCTTTTAACTTCCTGGACTTGGTTTACTCGTACTTGATATCGATGATTTCGTAGATCTTCATCCCGGACGGGACGTTGATCCGTACCTCATCGTCCAGGCGATGACCGATCAGAGCCTTGCCGACCGGGGAGGTGACCGAGAGCTTGCCCAATTTGATGTCGGCTTCGTCCTCACCGACGATCTGATAAGTCACTTCGGCCCCGTTGTCGACGTCGAACAGGGTCACTTTGGCCCCGAAAAGGACCTTTTCGGAATCGAGTTCGGCCGGGTTGATCACCTGCGCGCGGGCAATCTTGTCATTGAGTTCCTTGATGCGCCCTTCGATGAAGGACTGCTTTTCCTTGGCCGCGTCGTACTCGGCATTCTCGGAAAGGTCGCCGTGGCTGCGAGCCTCGGCGATCGCCTGGACCACCTGGGGGCGGGCGACTCTCATCAGTCTCTTCAACTCTTCCTGCAGGCGCTGGTAACCCTCGCGGGTCATCGGGATCGACTGGGACATGAAAAAAAACACCTCGTCTGTCGGAAAATTTATCGGGCGGGAAAACTGTCCCGCCCGACGGAGTGCATTGATTTGGTTTGGTGGATAAAGCCACCCTACATGCCGGGTGCCTGGGGATAATACTCTTGCAGCGGCGTGACGTCAAGAATTTCCCGCTGCATGGCCAGGATGCCGTCGACCGCCGCGACCATCCCAGCCACGGTAGTGTAGTAGGCGACGTTGTTCATCACCGTCGAGCGGCGGATCGAAAAGGAGTCGGCCACCGACTGGGCGCCAAAGGTGGTATTGAAAACCATGGCGATTTCGTGGCTCTTGATGGCATCGACGCAGTGGGGCCGCCCTTCCTTAACCTTGTTGATCCGTTTGACGGCCACGCCGTGTTCGGCCAGGTAGCTGGCGGTGCCGCCGGTGGCCACCAGTTCGAAGCCGGCATCGGCCAGCTTCCTGGCCGGTTCCAGAATCTGCTTTTTGTCCATGTTGCGCACCGAAATGAAGACCTTCCCCTGCAGCGGCAGCTTGACGTTGGCGCCCAGCTGCGCTTTGGCAAAGGCCTTGCCCAGATCGAAATCGATCCCCATCACTTCGCCGGTCGATTTCATCTCCGGCCCGAGGAGCGTGTCGACCCCGGGGAATTTGACGAAGGGGAAGACCGACTCTTTGACCGAAATATGCTTCGGGATGATCTCGCCGGTGATGCCGAGTTCCCGCAGCGTCTTGCCGGCCATCACCCGGGCGGCGATCTTCGCCAGCGGGCGGCCGGTCGCCTTGGAGACGAAGGGGACGGTGCGGCTGGCCCGGGGGTTGACCTCCAGCAGATAGATGGTCTCCCCCTTGACGGCAAACTGGATGTTCATCAGCCCCTTGACCTGCAACTCCAGGCCGAGGGCGACGGTCTGCCGGCGGATTTCGTCGAGCAACGCCGGCGAGAGGGAGAATGGCGGCAGAACGCAGGCCGAGTCGCCGGAATGGATCCCCGCCTCCTCGATATGCTGCATGATGCCGCCGATCACCACCTCGGTGCCGTCGGCGAGGGCATCGACATCGACTTCGATCGCCTCCTCGAGGAACCTGTCGACCAGGATCGGGTGCTCCGGTGAGGCCTCCACCGCCCGTTTCATGTAGCCCCGCAGCTGTTCGACCGCATAGACGATTTCCATCGCCCGGCCGCCGAGGACATAGGAGGGGCGTACCACGACCGGGTAGCCGATGCGCTCGGCCACTTTCTCCGCCTCCTCGAAGGAGCGGGCGAGGCCGTTCTCCGGCTGTTTCAGGTCGAGCTTATGCAGCAGCGCCTGAAAGCGCTCGCGGTCCTCGGCCCGGTCGATGGCGTCGGGGGAGGTGCCGATGATCGGCACCCCGGCCTGCTCGAGGGCGACGGCCAGCTTCAGCGGCGTCTGGCCGCCGAACTGGACGATGACGCCGACCGGTTTTTCCAGCAGAACGATCTCCAGCACGTCCTCGAAGGTCAACGGTTCGAAGTAGAGGCGATCGGAGGTGTCGTAATCGGTGGAAACCGTCTCCGGGTTGCAGTTGATCATGATCGTCTCGTAGCCGTCGGCCCCGAGGGCGAAGACGCCGTGCACGCAGCAGTAGTCGAACTCGATCCCCTGGCCGATGCGGTTGGGGCCGCCGCCGAGAATGATGATCTTTTTGCGGTCGGTCGGCGCCGCTTCGCACTCGCTTTCGTAGGTCGAGTAGAGATAGGGGGTGAACGCTTCGAACTCGGCACCGCAGGTATCGACCCGTTTGTAGACCGGGTGGAGATCGAGGCGGTGGCGCAGCTGCCGCACCTCCCCCTCGCTGCAGCGCCAGAGGGTCGCCAGCCGGTGATCGGAGAAACCGTACTGCTTGGCCTGCAGGAGGAGATCGCGCCTTCCCTCTGTCTCCTCCCCTGGCTCAGGAGGGGTCCGCATCAGTTCTGCTTCCATCTCGACGATCTGCTGGATGTTGTGCAGGAACCAGGGGTCGATGCGGGTCAGGGCGTGGATCTCGTCGACCCCGAAGCCGGCGCGCAGGGCGTCGGCCACGTACCAGAGACGCTCCCAGTTGGGGACGCGCAGCTTACCCCGCAGCAGGTCGTTTTCCGCCTGGGAGAGAGCCCGGCCGCTCTCCTGCGGCGTCGGGAACAGGCGGCTCTCGAATCCGTGGGAACCGATCTCCAGCGACCGCAGCGCCTTCTGCAGGCTCTCCTTGAACGTGCGGCCGATGGCCATCACCTCCCCTACCGATTTCATCTGGGTGGTCAGGGTGGCATCGGCCTGGGGAAATTTTTCAAAGGTAAAGCGGGGGATCTTGGTCACCACATAGTCGATGGTCGGCTCGAAGGAGGCGAGGGTCTCCCGGGTGATATCGTTGGAGATCTCGTCCAGGGTGTAGCCGACCGACAGCTTGGCGGCGATCTTGGCGATCGGAAAGCCGGTCGCCTTGGAAGCCAGCGCCGAGGAGCGCGAGACCCGGGGGTTCATCTCGATCACCACCAGCCGGCCGTCGTCCGGGTTGATCCCGAACTGGATATTGGAGCCGCCGGTTTCGACCCCGATCTCCCGGATGATCCGGATCGAGGCGTCGCGCAGGATCTGATACTCCTTGTCGGTCAGGGTCTGGGCGGGCGCCACGGTGATCGAGTCGCCGGTGTGCACCCCCATTGGGTCGAGGTTTTCGATGGAGCAGATGATGACCACGTTGTCGGCGCTGTCGCGCATCACCTCGAGTTCGTACTCTTTCCAGCCGATGACCGACTCTTCCACCAGAATTTCATCGGTCGGCGAGGCGTCGATGCCGGCCAGCGCCATCAGCTCGTACTCCTCGCGGTTGTAGGCGATGCCGCCGCCGGTGCCGCCGAGGGTGAAGGAGGGGCGGATGATGGCGGGAAAGCCGATCTGCTCGACGATCTCCATCGCTTCCTGGTAGCTGTGGGCCAGACCCGAGCGGGGGACGGCGAGGCCGATCTTCTCCATTGCCTGCTTGAACAGGGTGCGGTCTTCGGCCTTCTCGATGGCCGGCAGTTTGGCCCCGATCAGCTCGACGCCGAACTTCTCCAGGATCCCGCTTTTGGCCACCGCTACCGCCGTGTTGAGGGCCGTCTGCCCCCCAAGGGTCGGCAGGACGGCATCCGGGCGCTCCTTCTCAATGATCCTGGCCAGCACTTCCGGCGTCACCGGCTCGATATAGGTGCGGTCGGCGAAATCCGGATCGGTCATGATGGTGGCTGGATTGGAGTTGAGAAGGATGACCGTATACCCTTCTTCTTTCAACGCCTTGCAGGCCTGGGTGCCGGAGTAGTCGAACTCGCAGGCTTGACCGATGACGATCGGCCCGGCGCCGATGATCAGAATCTTTTGAATATCCGTACGTTTGGGCATTCTTTCCTCAACTGCGTAATGGGTGATGAGTAATGGGTAATCGGTAGTCGGCACGAGGTGTTGACACGTTACTGATCACACATCACCCATCACGCCTTCGTCTTTTGATTCTCCATCATCTCCACAAACTTCTCGAATAGATACCGGGCATCATGCGGGCCTGGAGAGGCTTCGGGGTGATATTGGACCGAGAAGGCGGGGAGCGTCTTGTGGACCAGCCCTTCGACGGTGTTGTCGTTGAGGTTGAGATGGGTCAGTACCGCATCGTCCCTGATCGAGTCGGCGTCGACGGCGAAGCCGTGGTTCTGGGCCGTGATCTCGACCTGATGCCCGTCCTCGCGACGCACCGGCTGATTGCCGCCGCGATGGCCGAATTTGAGCTTGTAGGTGCGACCCCCCAGGGCGATGGAGAGGAGCTGGTGGCCGAGGCAGATGCCGAAGATCGGCTTTTTGCCGAGAAGACGGCGGATATTCTCCTGGGCGTAGACGATCGGTTCGGGATCCCCGGGGCCGTTGCTGAGAAAGACCCCGTCGGGCTGCATCGCCAAGACCTCTTCGGCCGAGGTGGTGGCCGGCACCACGGTCACGTCGCAGCCGGAAGCGACCAGGTTGCGCAGGATGTTGCGCTTGATGCCGAAGTCATAGGCGACCACCTTGTACTTGGTCGGCGGCGTGGCGCCGGCATAGCCGTTCCCCAGCTGCCACGGCCCCTGAGTCCAGTGGTAGGCAGAACGGCCGGTCACTTCCTGCACCAGGTCTCGCCCGACGATGGAGGGGGCCTGGCGGGCTTTGGCCACCAGGGAGGCGGGGTCGAGGTCGACGGAGGAGACGATGCCGGTCTGGGCCCCCTGGTCACGGATGTGCCGCACCAGGGCCCGGGTGTCGATCCCCTGGATGCCGGGGATCCCCTGCTCTTTCAGGTAGGCATCGAGGCTCATCCGCGAGCGCCAGTTGGAGGGGAAATCACACGCTTCCTTGACGACAAAGCCGGCCAGATGGGGGCGGCTCGATTCGACATCCTCGGGATTGATGCCGTAATTACCGATCAGCGGATAGGTCATCACCACGATTTCACCGGCATAGGAAGGGTCGGTGAGGATCTCCTGGTAGCCGGTCATGCTGGTGTTGAAGACCACCTCACCGGTGATCTCCCCCGGGGCGCCCAGCGCCCGGCCGTGGAACACCTTGCCGTCGGCAAGGGCGAGAATAGCTTTCACTGGGTGTTGCTCCCTTCGGAAACAGGTTTAAACAAGTAGAAACAAGCTATTGAATTTCATAGGTCCAATTGGTCTTATTAGTCCAATTGGACCTATGAAAACTACTTCTTCCAGACCACCTTCCCCCCGACAATCGTCACCACCGCAGCCCCTTTCATTGGCCAGCCGGCAAAGGGGGTGTTCTTGCTCTTGGACTGCAGCTTCTGCGGCTCGACGGTCCAGGCGAGTTCGGGGTCGATCACCGTCACGTCGGCCGGGGCACCGGCCTCCAGGGTACCGCGGGGGATCCCCAGGGCGCGGGCCGGGCCGACGGTGAGGCGGGCGATGGCGTCGGCCAGCGGCAGCACCTTCTCCTCCACCAGCCGCAGCGTCAGCGGCAGGGCGGTCTCCAGTCCGACGACCCCGTTGAGGGCGATGTTGAACTCGACGTTCTTCTCGTCGATATGGTGCGGCGCATGATCGGTGGCGATGCTGTCGATGGTGCCATCGGCCAGGCCGGCGCGCACCGCCGCCAGATCGTCGGCCGAACGCAGCGGCGGGTTCATCTTGGCGTTGGTGTTGTAGCCGCGCACCGCCTCGTCGGTGAGGGTAAAGTGGTGCGGCGTCGCCTCGCAGGTCACCTGGACGCCTCGTTTTTTCGCCTGGCGTACAATCTCCACCGCCCCTTTGGTCGACACATGGGCCACGTGCAGCCGGGCGCCGGTGTACTCGGCGAGCATGACGTCACGGGCGATGGCGGCATCCTCGGCCACCCAGGGGATCCCCTTGAGGCCGAGTTCGGTGGCGACGAAACCATCGTTCATCACCCCTTCACCGACCAGGGAGAGCTCTTCGCTGTGGGCGATGATGGTCAGGCCGAAGGGGCGCGAGTATTCCATCGCCCGGCGCATCAGTTCGCCGCTGGCCACCGGCTTGCCGTCGTCGGAAACCGCCAGGCAGCCGACGTCGCGCAACTCGCCCATCTCCGAGAGCGACTCCCCCTTGAGCCCCTTGGTGATGGCGCCGACCGGAAAGACATTGACCAGCCCCTCTTCTTTGGCCTTGTTAAGGATATAAAGAGTCACCGCCTTGTTGTCATTGACCGGATTGGTGTTCGGCATGCAGGCAACCGACGTGAAGCCGCCGGCCGCCGCCGCCCGGGTACCAGTGACGATGTCTTCCTTGTACTCCTGGCCGGGATCACGCAGATGGACATGGATGTCGATCAGCCCCGCAGTTACCAGCTTGCCGGTGGCGTCGATGACCTCCCCCTCCCCTTGCAGCCCCTTGCCGACCTTAGCGATCTTGCCGTCCTGAATCAGCAGATCGAGCACCTCGTCGATCCCCTGCGCCGGATCGATCACTCTTCCGTTTTTGATGAGAATGTTCATGGCAAACCTCGATAAGAGTTCTTAGTTATGAGTTTTGAGTGTTGAGTTAACACCCTCTAGCAGATGAGTTCCCGTTTCGGGTTTTGAATTGAATCAACTCAAAACTCAAAACTCCCAACTCAAAACTGCCTTACGCTTCTTTGCTCTCCCCCCCCGCCACCAGGTAGAGCAGCGCCATGCGGATGGCGACGCCGTTTTCGACCTGGTCGAGGATGACGCTCTGTGCCCCGTCGGCGACGTAGGAGGAGATCTCCACGCCGCGGTTCATCGGGCCGGGGTGCAGGACGATGGCGTCGGGCTTGGCCAGCTTGAGATTCTCCAGATTCAGACCGTAGAAGCGGGCGTATTCGCGCAGAGTCGGCAGCATGGTCTTGCCCTGCCGCTCGAGCTGGATGCGCAGCATCATCACCACGTCGGCGTCGCGCAGCGCTTCGCGCATGTCGGTGTAGACCTCCGCCCCGAGCCGCTCGATTCCCGGCGGCATCATGGTGCCGGGGCCGACCAGGCGCACCGTCATCCCCATTTTTTTCATCGCGTACAGGTTGGAGCGGGCCACCCGGCTGTGGGTGATGTCGCCGACGATGGCGACCGTCAGCCCTTCCAGGCGCCCTTTCTTCTCCCGGATGGTCAGCAGGTCGAGGAGCGCCTGACTCGGGTGCTCGTGGGCGCCGTCGCCGGCGTTGATCACCGAGCAGTCGAGGCGCTCGGCCAGGTAATGAGGGGCGCCGGAGGCGGCATGGCGCATGACGATGATGTCCGGTTTCATCGCCTCGATGTTCTTCGCCGTATCTTCCAGAGTCTCCCCTTTGACCACCGAGGAGGAAGAAGCGGTGATATTGACGGTATCGGCGGAAAGGCGCTTGCCGGCAATTTCGAAGGAGGTGCGGGTGCGGGTACTCGCCTCGTAGAAGAGATTGATGATCGTCTTCCCTCGCAAGGTCGGGACTTTTTTGATCTCCCGGGCGTTGATCTCCTTGAAGCTGTCGGCGGTATCGAGGATCAGCTCGATATCGTCCCGGGAGAGCTGCTCGGTACCGAGGATGTGCTTGTGCCGGAATGTCATAAGGCCTCCAAATGCGTCAGTAGTCAGGAGCCAGGAGTCAGGAGAAAGCTCACGGTTTGATCAGCCGGACTTCGATTGCTTGGCGCTGGTCGTCGAACTCGACGGCGATCTTCTCTTCGCGGGAGGTCGGGACATTGCGGCCGACGTAGTCGGGGCGGATCGGCAGCTCCCGGTGGCCGCGGTCGATCAGGACCGCCAGCTGGATGTTGCGGGGACGGCCGAGGTCGATCAGAGCATCCATGGCGGCGCGGATGGTGCGGCCGGTGAACAGGACATCATCGACCAGGATGATCCGGCGCTCGTCCAGCGGAAAGGGGATCTGGGTCTTGCCGACCGGCAGGCTCCCCCGGGTCCCCAGGTCGTCGCGGTACATGGTGATGTCGACCTCGCCCAGGGGAATCTCTTCCCCTTCGATTTCGGCAATGCGGGTGCGCAGCTGCTCGGCCAACCAGTCGCCGCCGGTGCGGATACCGACCAGGGCGAGACCGGAAGTCCCCTTGTTGCGCTCGAGAATTTCGTGGGCGATACGGGTCAAGGCGCGGCCGATGCCGGCCCGGTCGAGGATGACGGTCTCAAGCTCGGCCATACTGGACACTCCTTTCCGGTGGTGTGGCGGACATAAAAAAAGTACCTCTCCGCAAAAGTGCGGAAAGGTACCTGAGGAGGGCTTTGGTAAAGGTGTGCCACATCGTCTTGCCGCCTTTGCCGACCTCACGGGATCGACTTAAAAGGGACTGGTGCAGATCGACCGCACTATATCAAGGGGTGCCGCCGAGTGTCAACACCAAATCTGCTCGAGCAAAGGGCTCTCAGGGATGGGCCCCCTCCTGGTTCAGGAGGACAATATCGGCGGCCCGCAGACAGACTGTTACCTCTTCGCCAGGGGTGATCGTACAGCGGCGCACGGCCCGGGTCGGCAACCGCATTTGCAGCCGGGTCGCCGGCCCCCCTTGCGGCTGCAGCCAGACCACCGCCTCGGCGCCGAGTTCGATGACTTCATCCACCACGGCCGGGATCGGATTTTCCAGATGACTCCCCCAAGGCTTGTCCTTGCGCACCAGCTGCACGTTGGACGGCAGCACCGCCCAGCGCAGGCGGGGGGCGGCGCCGGTCAACGGGCCGACCGCCCGCAGCAGGTGCGGCCCCCAGTGCAGTAAAATCGTGCGCCCGGAAGGGGCGGCCTCGGCCTGCGCTTCGAATACGTTGGGAATGTCGAGCAGCCAGGCAGCCTGTTCGCACTGCGGCCGCGTCAGCACCTCGGCGGTAGGCCCGGCCTGCAGCAGCCGACCGTGGCGGATCAGGCAAAGATGCGAGGCGAGATGCGCCGCCTCGTCCAGGTCGTGGGTGACCAGTATCACCGTCGTCTGCAACTGCTCATGCAGGCGGCGCAGTTCGATGTACAGCCGTTTGCGGGTGCTACGGTCGACCGCTGAGAACGGCTCATCGAGCAGCAGTACCCGTGGCTCCCGGGCGATGGCCCGCGCCAGCGCGACGCGCTGCCGCTGTCCGCCGGAAAGCGCGCTCGGGTACCGCCCCTCCAGCCCCTCGACATGGGCCAGGGCGATGCATTGCCGCGCCCGCTGCTGCCGCTGGCGAGCCGGCAGATGGGTCAGGGCAGCTTCGACATTCTGCTGGGCACTCATGTGTGGGAACAGTCCGTAGTTCTGGGGGACGAAGCCGATGGGGCGGTCGCGGGTCCGACGGTGGGTGCGGGCGTCGTCCCAGACCTCGTCGCCCAGGGCGATGCGGGCATGCTCGAGGCGCAACAGACCGGCAATGGCCCGCAACACCGACGTTTTGCCGCTTCCCGAGGGGCCGACCAGGGCGGTGATCGTCCCTTCGGGTATTTCGGTGCGCAGATCGAGCAGCGGCCCGTGGTTGCGCATCTCGAGGGAGAGGCTCATACCGGCCGCCGTTTCTTCAGCAGGCGATCGACCAGGCCATAACTGACGCCGATAGTGACCAGGGAGATGACCAGCAGCAGCAGCGACATGGCGCCGGCGGAAGCATGGTCGAAGGACTGGGTCTTGTCGTAGATGGCGATGGCCACCGTCTTGGTTTCGCCGGGGATATTGCCGCCGACCATCAGCACCACCCCGAACTCACCCAGCGTATGGGCAAAGGTCAGCACCGCGCCGGAGAGGATCCCCGGCCAGGCGAGCGGCATTTCCACTTTGCGAAACGCCTGCCAGAAAGTCAGCCCGCAGCACTGCGCCGCTTCGCGGATTTCGGGGGAGATCGCCTCGAAGGCGCGCTGGATCGGCTGGACGGCAAAAGGGATGTTGAAGATCACCGAGGCGACGACCAGGCCGCTGAAGCTGAAGGCCAGCGTCTGCCCGACCAGCGCTTCGAACCAGCGCCCCAGGGGGGAGTTCCCCCCCATGGCGACCAGCAGATAGTAGCCGAGCACCGTCGGTGGCAAGATCAGCGGCAGCGCCAGCAGCCCTTCCACCCAAGCCTTGCCCCGAAACGGGGTGACCGCCAGCCAGTGGGCAGTGACGATGGCCAGCGGCAGCAGGACCAGCAGCGTGGCGAGGGCCAGCTTGGCCGAGAGGATAATGGAGGTCCAGTCGAGCAGCCCCATCACCGCTGCGCTGCCTCGTCAGGGAGGAGAAAACCGTAGCGGAGGAAGATTTCGCGGGCAGCGGGCTGTTGCAGGTAGGCGTAGAAGGCGCAGGCGGTGTCGCCGCCCGATTTCAGCAGCACCATGCGTTGGCGCAGCGGTTCGGCACTATGCCACTCGGCCGGGATCAGGGCGAAGCTGCCGAGCCTGGCCACCGCCTCGGCTTTGGAGAGCGACAGCGGCACGATCCCCCCCTGGCTGGAGCCCGAAGCCGCAAACTGGGTCGCTTGGGAGGCGTTTTCTCCCAGCACCAGACGGGGCTGGAGGAGCGACCAGAGACCGGCATACTCGAGGGCGGCCCGGGCGGCACGACCATAGGGGGCATGATCCGGGTTGGCAATGGCGAAGCGCCGGATACGTCCAGCTTCCAGGGCCGCTTTCAGCCCCCGCAGTTCACTGTCGACGGTCAGCTGTGAGTGATGGGGAGCGAAGAGCACCAGCCGCCCGATGCCATAGAGGGTGCCACGGTCCCGGGTCAGCCCCTTGTCGGCCAGACGGAAAACGAAGTTCTCATCGGCCGACAGGAAGAGCTCAAAGGGGGCTCCCTGCTCTATCTGGTGGGTAAAGTTGCCCGAGGAGCCGAACGACAGTTTCAGTTGGTGCCCGGTTTCGTGCCGGAAGGAGAGCGCGATCTCCTCCAAGGCGAACTTGAGATCGGCGGCGGCGGCAATGGGGGGGATTTTAGCCGCCTGGGCCGGGGCCCAGGCGAGTGCCAACAGCAGGATGCAGAGGCCGCGAAGAAGACTCATGATCGGCTCCATGGACCGGGCGGCGGTAGTTCTCGAGGGGATCGGTCTGCCGGCCGGGGAGCAATGCCCGACTACGCAGATGTACGACTTTCATCGGCCTGCTAATGGATCGGCCGGCCGAGCCGGTCCCAGCGTGGGCGAAATCTCTCCCGGTCCCAGGACCAGTACTTGATAAACGCCAGCCCCTTGATATCGGCGAAATCGACCAACCCCCAGAAGCGGCTGTCGTAGGAACGGTCGCGGTTGTCCCCCATGACGAAGTACTTCCCTTCCGGAATGGTGACCGGCGGCATGAAGTCGCGCGGCGCCACCTGAACCGGCAGCATCTCCGGTTCCTTGTGGATCTCCTGGGGGATGGCGAAGAGCTCACCGTTGACGAAAACTTTCTTTTCCCGTACCTCGACCACATCACCGGGGGTGCCGATCACCCGCTTGATGAAATCACGGCGCTGGAAGAACGACTTGTCTCGGTCCTCGGGGAACTCGAAGACGATGATGTCGCCCCGTTCGGGATCGCGCAGCGGCAGAATTCGCCCATCGTTGAAAGGGATCTGCATCCCGTAGACGAATTTGTTCACCAGCAGATGATCGCCGACCAGCAGCGTATCTTCCATCGACCCCGAAGGGATCTTGAACGCCTGAACGACGAAGGTGCGAATGATCAGGGCCAGAATGGCGGCGACGATCAGTGCCTCGGCATACTCGCGGTACCAGGGTTTTTTCCCGGCCCCGTTTCTTTGCTTGTTTCTGGCCATCTTATTTCTGCTCTTTCACTTTGAGAATGGCGAGGAAAGCCTCCTGCGGCAGTTCGACGCTGCCGACCTGCTTCATCCGTTTTTTCCCCTCTTTCTGCTTCTCCAGCAGTTTGCGCTTGCGGGAGATGTCGCCGCCGTAGCACTTGGCGGTGACGTCCTTGCGCAGCGCCTTGACCGTCTCCCGGGCGATCACCTTGTTGCCGATCGCCGCCTGGATGGCCACCTCGTACTGCTGGCGGGGGATGAACTCCTTCATCTTGGAGACCAGGTCGCGACCGCGAAACTGGGACTTGTCCCGATGGACAATCAGGGAAAGAGCATCGACTACCTCGTTGTTGATCAGCACGTTGAGCCGCACCAGATCACTCTCCCGGTAGTCGAGGTACTCGTAATCGAGGGAAGCGTAACCGCGGGTGATCGATTTGAGGCGATCGTAAAAATCGAGAACGATCTCGTTGAGCGGCAGCTCGTAAACGATCATCACCCGGGTGGCGGTCAGGTATTTGATCTCCCGCTGGATGCCGCGCTTCTCCTCGCACAGGGCGAGGACCGCCCCGACAAACTCGTTGGGGACGTGGACCGAGCCGAGGATGAACGGCTCGCGGATGCTGGCGATCTGCTGCACCTCCGGGAGCTTGTTGGCGCTCTCCACCACCAGCTCCTCGCCGCGCACGGTGGTCACCTGGTAGCCGACGGTGGGGGCGGTGGTGATCAGGTCGACCCCGAATTCGCGCTCCAGCCTCTCCTGGATGATCTCCATGTGCAGCAGGCCCAGAAAGCCGCAGCGGAAACCGAAGCCGAGAGCGAGGGAGTTTTCCGGCTCAAAAGAGAAGGAGGAGTCGTTGAGCCGCAGCTTCTCCATGGCATCTCGCAGGGCGTCGTAATCGCTGCTGTCGATGGGGTAAAGGCCGGAGAAAACCATCGGCTTGACGACTTTGAACCCGGGGAGCGGAGATTCGGTCGGCCGATGCAGGTGGGTGATGGTGTCGCCGACTTTGGCGTCGCCCACAACCTTGATGCCGGCAATAATGAAGCCGACCTCGCCGGCCCCCAGGGAACCGATTTCCACCGGATGGGGAGAGAAGACCCCCACCTTGAGCAGTTCGTAACTTTTGCGGTTGGCCATCAACAGGAGCTTGTCCCCCTTTTGCAGGGAACCGTCGATGATGCGCACCAGGATGATGACCCCCTGATAAGGATCGTACCAGGAGTCGAAAACCAGGGCTTTGAGCGGCGCATCCGGGTTCCCCCGCGGCGGCGGCACCTTGCGGACGATGGTCTCCAGAATCTCGTGGATGCCGATCCCTTCCTTGGCGCTGGCGACGATGGCGTCGGAAGTATCGAGGCCGATGATCTCCTCGATCTCGGCCTTGACCCTCTCCGGTTCGGCCGACGGAAGGTCGACTTTGTTGAGAACAGGGAAAACCTCCAGGTCCTGATCGAGAGCCAGATAGACGTTGGCCAGGGTCTGCGCCTCGACCCCCTGGGAAGCGTCGACTACCAGCAGCGCCCCTTCGCAGGCGGACAGCGAGCGGCTCACCTCGTAGGTGAAGTCGACATGGCCAGGGGTGTCAATCAGGTTGAGGATATAATCCTGGCCGTCATCGGCATGGTATTTCAGCCGTACCGCCTGGGCCTTGATGGTGATGCCGCGCTCGCGTTCCAGATCCATTTTGTCCAGGAACTGGTCTTTCTGTTCCCGGGAACTGAGGGTGCCGGTGGTCTCCAGAAGGCGGTCGGCCAGGGTCGATTTGCCGTGATCGATATGGGCGATGATGGAAAAATTGCGGATCAGACTCTGCTTCATGCATCTCTTCTTGTGAGGGGATGGCGGTCGGTCGCCAAAGACATTAAGATATACCAGAAACCGGCCGGGACTGTAAAGGAGAACCTGAGACAGCTCCCCTCCCCTCTCCTGCCGGCCGGGCGCCACTTCAAGAGAGATCCCTGCTTTGCCCCGGAGCGTTGGGGCAGGGAGATTTTCCCTTGATTTGACGGTGGGGGAAAGCTAGGATGAAGCACTCATTAAAGGCCATAATCCCATGTTGACCATCGACTCCCTGCTGGCTGAATCGTGCCGGCGACACGGCGCCAAGGCGGCTCTGCGGCAAAAAACACCCCAGGGTTGGCTGGAGATCTCCTACACCGAACTCTGGACCCGTTGCGATCAGGTAGCGGCCGGGTTGCGGCAATGGGGGCTGCGCCCGGGGGACCGCGCCGCCCTGCTCGCCTCCTCGTCCCCCATGTGGGTCATCGCCTACCTGGGGATCCTCAAGGCAGGAGGGGTCGCCGTCCCGGTCGATAAAGAGCTGAAAAGTGGCGAACTGCGCCATATTCTGGCCGATTGCCAGGCGCGGCTGCTGTTTACCGACCCTCCGTTCCTGGAGAGTCTGGCAGACATTGCCGAAGAGCTCCCCGAGCTGGAAAAAATCGTTCTGCTACGGGAAACGACCGAACCCGGGGCGGAGGCACGGCTGCTGGTCGCCGTCGAAATGCTGGCCACCGAGTGGCGCCGGGTGGCCAACAACTTCAGCCTGCCGGCCGAAGAGACCGGCCGCCTGCAGCAGATCACCGACAATCTGCGCACCCTGGTGCAGCAGCAGCCCAAAGAAGAGAACGCGACCGAGTCCAATCCGCTGCTATGGGAAGAGGTGCGACGCCGCCAGGCACTGAAGAATCGCGGCATCGTCTCGATGACTGGGTTTGCCGGCCAGGCGCCGGCCCCCCCGGGGGGGCACACGCCGCAGGACACCGCCGTGATCCTCTACACCTCGGGGACGACCGGTCGCTCCAAAGGGGCGATGCTCAGCCACGCCAACATCGTCTCAAACCTCCTCGGCGTCGCCCAGCGTTTCCGGATCGACGAGTCGATCCACACCCTTTCCTTCTTGCCGATCAATCATGTCTACGAGCAGGTCTGCGGTATTTTGCTACCGCTTTCGGTCGGCGGGGCCATCTCTTTTGCCGAATCGATCAAGAAACTGAGTGCCAATCTGGCCGAGGTGCGCCCCAGCTTTCTGCTCGGAGTGCCGGCGGTCTTTCGCCTTCTGTACGACCGTCTGCGCCGCAACATCGAGGAGAAACGGGTGGCCGCCGCTCTGTTCTCTTTCCCGCTGACTCGCCCGCTGGTGCTGCGGCGGATCCGGCAGTCGCTCGGCAACCTCACCCTGGTCAGCGGCGGGGCGGCGCTCGACCCGGAAGTCGCCGCCGGGCTGCGTAAAATGGGCCTTGATATCTTCCAGGGCTATGGAATTACCGAGACTTCGCCGGTCATCGCTTTCGAATGTCCCGGGGAGACTCGCCTGGGGAGCGTCGGTCGTCCCCTCCCCGGCGTCGAGGTCCTGATCGATCACCCTAACGACGAAGGGATTGGTGAAATCCTGGTACGGGGCCCCAACATCATGCAGGGGTACTACAACAATCCGCCGGCCAGCGCCGAGGCGCTGCTGGACGGCTGGTATCATACCGGCGATCTCGGCCGTCTCGACGCCGATGGCTATCTCTATATATGTGGCCGGGTAAAAAATCTGATCGTCACCCCCAACGGCAAGAATGTCTACCCCGAAGAGGTGGAAATCGAACTGTTGAAGAGCCCGTTCATCGCCGAGGCGATGGTGTATGGGCACCAGGTGAGCCCCACGGCGGAAGAGGTGCATGCAATCCTCTATCCCGATCAGGAAGCTCTCGATGCCTATGCCCGGGAGAAGGGGATGGTTCCGTTGCGGGAGATGGAAGTTGAGAATCTGATCCGCCGCGAAGTTCTGGACGCCGGCAAAAGGCTGGCCGATTACAAGCGGGTCAAACGGTTCACCCTGCGTGAAGACGAATTCCCCAAAACGACTACCCGCAAGATCAAGCGCTACGCCGTCGAGGCCGCCATTTCCGCCGACCGGGCTTGAATCCTGGTGGCAGAAAACTCCCCCTCCCCTTGCATTTCGGGAAATCTCCGATATTAGGAAGTTCAGACCGGACCGGGTTCCGTCGACACGGGTCCGTGAAAAACTTCCGGAAACTCCGGAGACACCGCCAACCGAGGAGGATCACCATGTACAGAATAATGGCAGTTTTCAGTGTCCTTGCCCTGCTGCTGGTCGCCGCCTGCGAACGCCAGGAGCAGCGGCCCATAGAGCAGCAGCAGAGGGAGACCCAGACCGCTCCGGCCCAGCCGGGCCAGCCGCCCGAGCCCAGCTGAAATGAGTCGCGGGCGGGCATGCTCCTCGAGGACCCGCACGAACACGCCCGCGTTGGCGCACCAATCGCGATCGTTGCACTTGCCACCACGTCGGCACGCGGGCGGGCAGTCGACCATCTATAACGATCTGACGGGCTGGGAC
>JACZKF010000259.1 GCA_014860175.1 Desulfuromonadales bacterium
GGGTTTGTCTCGGAATTGTACAGCGCCGCTGGGTAACCTGGTGTACATCTTCTGATTTTAACTTTTTCAGGAGGTGCACCCTTGGCGAGAAAGAGGTTATCCATGCGTAAAATCAAAGACGTTCTGCGTCTTCATTTCGAACTGAATCTCGGGCGGCGTCAGATCGGCCGCAGCCTGAACCTGCCTCATTCCACGGTCGGCGATTATATCGGTCGCGCCGAGTGCGCTGGCATCGCCTGGCCCCTGCCGAAGGGGCTGAGCGATGGCCAGTTGGAGCAAAAGCTGTTCCCTCCGGCACCGGTGGTCTCTGACCAGGGCCGCCCGCTGCCGGTGTGGGCTGATATCCACAGAGAACTTAAGCGCAAAGGAGTGACCCTGTCGCTGCTCTGGGAGGAGTATCAGGCCCTGCACTCCGATGGGTACCAGTACAGTCGCTTCTGCGATCTCTACCGGGAGTGGACGGGTAAACTCACGCTCTCCATGCGCCAGATCCACAAGGCGGGCGAGAAGCTGTTTGTCGACTATGCCGGGCATACGCTGCCGATCGTCGATCGCCGCACGGGAGAGATTCGCGAGGCACAGATCTTCGTTGCCGTACTGGGCGCCAGCAACTATACCTTTGCCGAGGCGACCTGGACTCAGAGCCTGCCCGACTGGACCGGCTCACATGTCCGCGCCCTGAATTTTTTCGGCGGAGCCCCGCAGATCATTGTTCCGGACAACCTGAAATCGGGCGTCACCAGGCCCGATCGCTATGAGCCGGATGTCAATCCCACCTACAACGATCTGGCAACGCACTACGGTGTTGCCGTCATCCCTGCGCGGGTGCGTAAACCCAAAGACAAGGCCAAGGCGGAGGTCGCCGTACAGATCGTGGAACGCTGGATCCTGGCGCGACTTCGCAACCGCACCTTCTTCTCTCTGGCCGAAGCAAATGCCGAGATTATCCGGCTGCTGGAGTCCCTCAACAGCCACCCCTTCAAGAAGCTGACCGGTTCACGCAGCGAGGCCTTTGAAGCCCTTGACCAGCCTGCACTGCGGCCGCTGCCGACAACCGCCTTCGAGTTTGCCGAGTGGAAGAAGTCCCGGGTGAACATCGATTACCACATCGAGGTGGCGAAGCATTACTACTCGGTGCCCTACCAACTGCTCAAGCAGCAGCTCGATGTCCGCCTGAGTGCGACCACGGTGGAGTGCTTCCACAAAAGCAAACGGGTCGCCAGCCACCCGCGCTCCTCTCGCGAGGGAGGACATTCCACGCTCACCGAACACATGCCCAAGGCCCATCAGGAGTATGCCGGCTGGGACGTCAAGCGCCTGATCGACTGGGCCGCCAAGACCGGTCCCGAGACCGCCGCGCTGGTCGAGAAAATCCTTGCTTCCCGAACCCATCCACAACAGGGCTTTCGCTCGGCGCTGGGGCTGCTTCGGCTGGGCAAAACCTATGGTCAACAGCGCCTGGAAGCCGCCTGCACACGAGCGATTTCAGGCGAGGCCTGCTCCTACAAGAGCGTCGCTTCGATTCTCAAAACGGGGCTCGATCGGCAACCTCTGCCGGAACCCAAGACAGTGATCGAACCTGTTGTACACCGCAATATCCGCGGCACCGCCTACTATCACTGAAACAAGGAGACAGACAGACCATGTTGACCCATCCCACTGCCGAAAAATTGCACGCCCTCAAACTGACCGGTATGGCCAAGGCTCTCGATGAACAACAGACCATGGCCGACATCGATGAACTCGATTTCGAGGCCCGCTTCGGCCTGCTGGTCGATCGGGAATTGACCGAGCGGGAGAACCGCCGGCTGGGCACACGCCTGAAAAAGGCGCGGCTTCGCCATGCCTGCTGCATCGAGGATCTTGACTTCCGTACTCCCAGAGGGCTGGACAAAGCGCTGATCCTGAGCTTGGCGGCCTGTGCCTGGGTTGCCAAAGGGATCAACATTTTGATCACAGGCCCCACCGGCGTGGGCAAGAGCTATCTGGCCTGCGCCTTGGGCCATAAAGCCTGCCTGGAGGGGCATTCGGTGCTGTACCGCCGCTTGCCCAGACTCTTTGAAGAATTCCGCTTGGCCAAAGCCGACGGCAGCTACGGCAAGTTGATGACAACCTATGCCGGAACCAGCCTGCTGGTGCTGGATGACTGGGGGCTGACCCCGCCCTCCGACAGCCAGCGCCGTGACTTGCTGGAGCTGCTGGAGGACCGCCACGGCCTGCGCTCGACCATCGTCACCAGCCAATTACCGGTCAATCTCTGGCATGACTATCTCGGAGATCCGACCCTGGCCGATGCCATCCTCGACCGCCTGGTTCATAACGCTTACAAAATCAACCTGAAAGGAGATTCAATGCGCAAAAAGGCTGCTGACGTTGACCAAATCGTCCACTTCGAGTAGAAAGAAAGCACCAGCGTCGCTGCGCTCCGAAAGGTGGACGAATTACCCCGGAATCAGTGGCCGGTTTCCTCTGGAATGAGTGGACGAATTCGTCGGAATCCGCACGTGAAACCAGAAGGTTATCAGAAGTAGGCCTTTCACCCGCTGGGTGAGAGATTTGAGGATGTAAGACTTTGACTTCGTTGCGTTCGTTGCGGCGTCACGTGATCAACTGCCGTGTTTAGGTCAAATGTTTTTTATCAATTACTAATCATGGGTTTTAAAGGAGTTAGGCATGTGTCTGGGCGTACCGATGCAGGTAAGGAGCATAG
>JACZKF010000260.1 GCA_014860175.1 Desulfuromonadales bacterium
GTTGGTCCCCAGCTTGACATTGGTGAAGTCCTTGTCGATCCCCAGCAGCGCCTGGTAGTAGTCGTGCTCGCTGTAGCCGCGCATCTTCCCCCCGGGGCCGAAGTCGCCCATGTCGGCGAAGTTCTGCCCGTCGGTGTAGGAGGCCTCGCCGCGAAACACTGCGTTGACCGAATCGAGGAAGGTGTTGAAGGAGGCGCCGTAGGTCTTGGTCTCGGGGTGCTTGAAGTAGACCGTGCCGGTGGCGGCGGTGCTCAGGTCGAGTACGCCAGCGTCCTGGATCCCCTTGAAGTAGTACAAAAAGGCGGTCGAGTCGGCCCAGGAGGCGCCGAGCCGGGCCCCGTACTCCATGTTGTCGAGGTTGCTGGAGGGGACGTCCTCCTTGATGGTCAGACCCTGCAGCCCCTTGAAGAAGAAGGCGTAAGGGGCGTCATAGGTGCCGTCCAGAGGGGCAAAGATGTTGGGGCGCACATCGGGGATCGCCAACAGCTGCAGGCCGATGCTGTGGAACGGGCCGACCTGGTTGCGCGTCAGCTCGAGCTTGCCCATCCACAGCGGGTTGGCCAGATCCTCGGGGTTGTCGAAGAACATCAGGAAGCGGTTGTCCTGCGGGTTGACGATGTTCATCAGGTTGAAGCCGTCGGCCTCCCCCCACTGCACCACCTGGCGCCCGATGCGCAGGTCGGCGACGCTCTGCCCCCATTCGCCGCGAAAGTCGACGAAGGCTTCGCGCAGGTCGTTCTCCCACTTGAGGTCGTCGCGGCCGTACTCGAAGTCGTCGGGCGACTTCTCGCGCACCGTCGAGAAGCGATCCTGGCGCACATCGAAGATGGCGTCGTAGGCGCCGCGGTAGACGAGGTAGAACTTCTCCAGGCGCACCGGCGGCTTGCCGGTCGGGTACTCGGGGGTGATTTCGACGTCGAACTTCAGTTCGTTGCGCCACTGGACCCCTTCGGCCTTGTCCATGACGCCGTTTTGGAAGCCGTTGTTGTCGCGCAGCACGAAAGTCGACTGCACGCGCCCCTTGAAGTCGACGCCGATGGCGAAGCTGTCGACGGGCGGCAGCGCCAAGGCAAGCGCCGTGCCCAGGAGTATCGTTGTATGGCCTAAGGCAAATCGCATGTATGTCCTCCCTTGAGATAGCGATGGTTGCGGCCTTTCCCCTCCCGGTCGTGCGACCGGGAGAGGCAAGGTGCAAGCCTGCGCATGTCAGTTGATTACTTGCTCTGCACACCCATGGAGGTCGGCATGAACATCGTCGGCTTGACCCCCGGATCGAAATAGGCGTTTTCCAGCTTGCCCTTCGGGTGCGCACCGAAAATGCTCTGGGACGACGCATGGTCGGTCTTGTCGTCGATGACGACATAGCCGGTCGCCGTCGAGATGGTGACCTTGTTCGCCCAGGCGGCCGGGACGTAGGAGACCATCAGCGTCTTCCAGTACTGGCCGGCGCGGTCATTGACGTACTTGTAGATGAAGCCGGCCTCCGGATCGAGATAGAGATGGGTGAGGCCGTAGTTGTAGTAGCGGTCCTTGGCGTTCACCTCGATGATGTACATCTTCCGGGGCACGTAGACGAAGTCGGTCGGGGCCCAGGGGGCGCCTTTCCAGCCGGGCACTTCAAAACCGAAGAGCGGGCCGGCCAGGTTGTCCGGGTTGCGCCAGGAGCCGTCGGTATGCTTGCGGAACTTGGCCGGTCCTTCCGTCGCCCACTTCATCACTGGCATCAGGACGGTCTTCTCCCCGATGACTTTCCAGTTCATGCTTTCCACCTTGCCGGCGAAGGCGAAGGCGTCGTCGTTGACGAAGTCGGAGCCGAGAAAGGGGCTCGAGCGGTTGGCGCCCGAGGTCTTCTTCACCCGCCGGATAGCCGGGACGTAGGCCCAGAGGTCATCGGCATCGCTGTTGATGTAGCGGTAGGTAAGGTTGAGGATGCCGGAGACGTCATACGGCTGGGTCACCTTGACATACTCGTTGAAAATCGTACCGGCCGGGTTCGCCGTCTTGCCGTCCGGGCGATTCCAGAAATAGTTCAGGTACCACCGGCCGGAAACCGTCCGCTCCAGTCCCGCTTTCCGTCCGACCCAGTAGGTGTGCCAGTCGCACCAGTAGTTGCCGACGCGGGCGAAGTTGAGTACCTGGTTGTAGGCGAGTTTCTGCCCCGCTTTCGGATCGTTCTTCCAGTCGATGCTCGGGAACGGCTCGCCTTCCACATAGACCGGCTGCTTGCCGGTCGCGTTGTCGATCAGCTGCCCCTGTTCGTTGACATCGTACTTGCCGGCATTGCCGGCGCTGGTCTTCTTGTATTCCGCGTCCGGCCCGTATTCCCACTTCATCTCATCGATGTCGAGAATGAAGTCCCCCTTCTTCACGTAATTGACCACCGAGGGAGGAAGCAGGTCCTTGACCTTCTCCCAGTTGGAGTTGTCGATGCGATCGCCCGGTTTCACCGGAATCTGTTGAAACAGCGCCGCCTGATCTTCTTTCCACCCTGCCAGGGCATTGCCTGCAAGCAACAAGGCAAGTGATGCAGCCGACAGCAACACCATCATTTTCCGTTTCATTGGCCTCCCCTTTCTCCCTTTCACGTTGGACGTTAATACCGACCACGCCTGCAGCATCGACCGTAACGGCCGGAGCGTGGAACGAATCGAGCGGTGGTGATTTAACCGAACGTTCGAGATAAGCAATGGCGAAAAAATTCCTCCCCTTCCGCCCTCCCGGGCAGAATCGGCTAAGGAATGAGGTTCGGGTTGACGCTCGGAATGTACTCGGGGGGACGCACCACCGCCAGGGTGAGCGCCTCGGGTTTGCAGGTCAGGACGCAGGCGCCGCAGCCCCAGCACTGCTCGGCATCGACCACGGCCCGCTGCTTCTTCGAGCCGGGGATCTTCTCCATGGTGATGGCGTCGAACTGGCAGCGCTTAACACACTTCTGGCAGCCGGTGCAGGTCTCGTTGTTGACCGTCGCCTCGAACCGGCTCTTGGCCAGACCTTCCTTGAGCTGCCCCTCGCGCTTGAGCGGGTCGATGACGACGCAGCAGCAGCCGCAACAGTAGCAGAGATACTCCAGGTGCTCGAGGTTGGCGACGTTGGCGACCATCGGTACCAGGCCGGCCTCCTCCGCCTCCTCCGCCGTCTTGAAGACCTGCTCCACCGTTACCTCCTCGGCGGCGCCGCGCAGCACCGCGTAATCGGCCCGGCCGTTGAACTGGACACAGACGTGGCGCGGCAGATCACAGGCGTCGACCATGATCCGGCAGCAGCAGTCGCGCACGGTCGAGGTTTTCGAGGCCTTGATGATCTCGTGGATGTCTTCCCAGGGGAGAAGCTCCACATCCTTGGGAACCGCCTTGCGGGCCGGGACGATCCGGAGCATGAGGGGCTGGGTGTTGACGAACCAGCTGGTCAGCTCATGCTGCAGGACGGTGTCGTAGTACTCTTTCCACAGCCGGTGCAGTTCGGGGGTGACGAACTGCGGCGCACTGGCCAGGACCTCGTCCCGCAGCAGGGCAATCTCATGATAGAAGACAGGCCCTTTCGGGGTCGGATGGACCAGCCCCCGCTCCATCAGGTTGTGAATCCGTTTGGCCACCGCGGCTTCGGTGAGGCCGAACTGCTTGGCCAGGGCGGCAGCGGAAGCCGGCAGGGCCAGGATGAACTCGGCCTCCTCCGGCGTCATCGCCTCGGCCAGCAGGCGCAGGAAGAGCTCCGAATGGTCCGCCGGCGGCAGGGTGGTCTTGGCCAATTTTGCGTAGATTTCGTTCATGATTTTGCCTCTTCTTACATCCATCCGACGGCTGCGGAGTGGCTGCGGTTGGTGTGAGTCGTCAGCGCTTGGCGACCAGACGGTCGGTGATCGCCTCCCAGAGGGCGCCGGTGAGATCGTCGGTCCTCAGCGCATCGGACATGACCATTTCCGGAGCCCGATGGCCAAGTTCCGCCAGGACAGCTTCCGGAGTGTCGGTCTCGACTTCGTAGATGATGAGATAGCGGTGCTGGGCTGTCGGCCCCATGGCACCATGTTCGGTCAAACGATAGCGGGTCGCCGCGACAAACCCCGGAACCTGCAGCACGTCGGGCACGTGCTGCCCGGTGTACCAGGCGTTGTATTCGTCGTCGCGCCCCTCAACGGCATTGGTGAAGAAAACGTAGCTGTATTTTCCCATGCACTCCTCCGTCTGCCCCAGGACTTCCCTCGTGAATCGGGCCCGAACCGGGTACGCTTCTGTGGCCACTAAACAACCGGTCGGACGATGTATAACACTGTTATTTTTTTTTCGCAAACCTTTTCGCCCGCCTTCCATCGAGGTGGTTCAGGGCATCAGAACTTGGCCTGGAAGGCGGATGAAATTGACAGATAAAACAGATATTCATGTCCGTTTCCCACCGGCGGAAAAATCCTTAGTATCCTGCTTCGTATCTTCATCTGCCGATGCAGGCGATGGGGGAGGGGGTGCCGACCCCCTCCCCTTTGGCTCATGCCGCTTCTTGTTTTTGCCTCTTGGCTTCGGCGGCGGCATGAATCCCCGCCAGATAACCGAAGGTCATGGCGGTGCCGATCACCCCGCCACCCCCGTAGTAGGCCGGGCCGGAGACCCCGGCGGCGGCGTTGCCGGCGGCATACAGGCCGGGGATGATGTTGCCCCAGACATCGAGCACCTGGGCGTCGTTGTTGGTCCGCGGCCCCCCCTTGGTCCCGAGGCTCCCGGGATAGAGCGGGATGGCATAAAAGGGTGCTTTTTCGATCGTACCAAGCACCGGGTGCGGGGTCGTCTTGTCGCCGACGAACCGGTCATAGGCGCTGTCGCCGCGGCCGAAGTCCTTGTCTTTACCGGCGCGGGCGAAGCCGTTGAAGCGCCCCACCGTCTCCAGCAGACCCTCGGCATCGACCCCGATCTTGGCGGCCAGTTCCTCGAGGGTATCGGCCTTGACGAACCATTCCGGTTCGGGATCGTCCGGGGAAACCGCCATCAGGCTGTATTTCTCCCGGTACTGGGAGTCCGAGACGGCCCAGCAGGGGAGATTTCGGTGGCCGGTGCCGTTTTCGTTGACGTTGAAGAGCGGCTTGGCGACCTCGTTGTAGGTGGCCGCCTCGTTGACGAAGCGCTTCCCCTGGCTGTTGACCAGGATGCAGTGCGGGGCGGTGCGCTCAGCGACGCAGAGATTGCTGTAGGGGCGACCTTCGTATTCATCCCCGGGGGTGTGCATCGACGGCATCCACCAGGCTTCGTTCATGTTGGCCAGATCGGCCCCCATCTCCGCCGCCATGATCAGGCCGTCCCCCTCGTTGAAGGGGGGCGTGTTCGGGTGGGTGATGATCCCCGGCAGGAACTTTGTCTGCAGTTCGACATTCCACTCGAACCCGCCGCAGGCGAGGACGACCCCCCCCTGGGCCTTGATGAAGTAATCTCTCCCCTCCTTCTCCGCCCGCAGGCCGACGATACGGCCGTCTTCCCGAATCAGCTGCCGGCCGCGCGTTTCCAGGAGGATCGGAATATTGCGATCGAGGCAGGCCTTGAGCAGCCCGCCGATCAGGGCCTTGCCATGCACGACCTGCCCCTTGTCCATCCGCTCCATGATCAGTTCGACCGGCAGATTCTTGGCGTTGAGAAGGACCTTGAACACATGCCAGAGCTCTTCGCTGGTGACGCACCCCATGAAAGGGTAGAGCGGGTGGGAGCGCACCGTGTCGGTCCACTCGCCGAGGACGCTCAGATCGAAGGTCTGCGGCTCGATGGAGCGCCCGCCTTTCTTGGCCCCATTCTCCTCCGGATGGTAGTCGGGCATGGTCATCGGGGAGAAGCGGACCGGCGTGTGGCTCTCGATGTAGTCGACCATCTGGTGCCCCACATCGACGAAGGTCTCGACCAGAGCATCGGGGGCGCGACCATCGGTCAGCTTCTTGCAATAGGTCAGCGCCTCCTCCCGCGAATCGGTGGCGCCCACTTCCTTCATGTGCGAGTTCATCGGGATCCAGACGGCGCCGCCGGAAATGGCCGTCGTCCCACCCAGTTTGTCCGTTCTTTCGAGGATAACCACCCTGGTCCCCTGATCTTGGGCCAGGATCGCCGCGGTGAAGGCCGCGCCCCCCGACCCGACCACCACGACATCCGCTTCATAGTCCCATTTGGTCATGTTTCATCTCCCCTAAGTGACCCAACCGAACGGATGCTCTGCCGGGGGCTGTGCTAAAAAATACGGAACCGATGCGGTTCGCTTCTGGACCGAGGCGGGATATCCGCGTAAACTAAACGACCGTTCGTTATTGACTCCGGAAATATCTCTGCCGGAAAGCAAAACATCGGTTGCTTTGCATCAGCACCTGCATCAGTACCTGCATCCGCAGGAGTTCCGTCTCGTCTCTGCCTGGCGTCTATTTACACAATAGGCAAGCCTTGTGCCATCAGGGCATCAAAGAAGGCCTGAGAAACTTAACCACCTGTTTATATTATTTTTTTTTATCATTCCGACGGGAGGCAGGCACAGCAACGCAGAGGTGATTTTCAGCCCGGATTCCGTAATATGTTGCGGATTCGCAACATATCCCATATCATCAATAACGATGTTTTATATAATCCAAAAAGGTCGCGTTTCCGCCCGGAGTTTTCGGGGGTCAAAGCATCACCGAGGAAGTGCCAATGGAAACTCGAGTCAATACGTCTGCCGCCGATCTGGTCCAGGAGATAAACGACCTGAGGGAGCAGTTGCGAACCAGTCGGCGGCTGCAGGAAACCTTTGAGGAACGTCTCCGTTTCGAAGAGCTCCTGTCCGAAATCTCCTCCGCCTACACCAACCTCCCGGCGCATGAGATCGATCGGACCATCGAATACGGGCTGCAGCGGGCCGGTCTTTTCTTCGGCGCCGACCGGTGCAATCTGGCCCAGTTCTCGACCACCGGCCGGTCGGTGCGCATTCTGCACTCCTGGGCCGCCCGCAAGATCGAGCCGCTGCCCGATTACCTGGTCGGCACCAGCACCTATTTCCCGTGGACGATGGAGCGGCTCAACCGCGGCGAGGTGGTGCAGTTCTCCAGCCCAGAGGAGTTGCCTGCCGAAGCGGAGATGGACCGGCTCAACTTCCTCAAGCTCGGCTACTCTTCCCAGGTCGCCGTCCCGATCGCCGTCGGCGGCGCGATCGTCGGCGCCATCGCCATCGACACCACCTCCGGTGAACGCCAGTGGCCACAGGAGCTGATCCAGCGCCTGCGGCGCCTGGGCGAGATCTTCGCCAATGCCGTGGTGCGCAAGGAGAAGGAACTGGAGATCCGGAGCGCCTTCTCGGAGATAAAGATCCTCAAAGAGCAGCTCGAAGCCGATTACACCTACCTGCGCGAAGAGATCGACCTGACCTTCGATTTCCACAAGATGATCGGCCAGAGCGAACCGATCCGACAGGTCATCCAGAAGATCAACCGCATCGCCCTGACCGACGTCACCGTCCTGGTCCTGGGCGAAACCGGCACCGGCAAAGAGCTGATCGCCCGGGCGATCCACGCCGCCAGCCAGCGGCGTGACCGGCCGATGGTCAAGGTCAACTGCGCCGCCCTTCCCGCCAATCTGATCGAGAGCGAACTCTTCGGCCATGAGAAGGGGGCCTTTACCAGCGCCCAGGCCCGCCAGGTCGGCCGTTTCGAACTCGCCCACGGCAACACCCTGTTCCTCGACGAGGTTGGAGAACTGCCGATCGAGTCGCAGGCCAAACTGCTCAGGGTGCTGCAGGAAGGGGAGTTCGAACGGTTGGGGAGCTCCCGGACGATCAAGGTCGACGTGCGCATCATTGCCGCCACCAACCGTGACCTCGAGGAGGAAGTCCGGCGGGGCAGGTTCCGGCAGGACCTCTGGTACCGCCTGAACGTCTTTCCCCTTACGGCCCCGCCGCTTCGCCATCGCCGCGAGGACATCCCGCTCCTGGCCAACTGGTTTGTCAGCAAATTCGGCCGAAAACAGGGCAAATCGATCAAACGCATTCCGGCCGACGTCCTGCAGTCGCTGCAGGCCTATCCCTGGCCGGGGAACGTGCGGGAGCTGGAAAACGTCATCGAGCGGGCGGTCATCAACACCCAGGGGGGGGCACTGCAGCTCCTGGATCATCTCGATCCCCCCCGAAGCCCCGAGCGGGCGCCGGCGTTGATCTCGACCCTCGAGGAGACGGAACGAAATCACATCATCCAGGTGCTGACAGAGACCAAGTGGAGAATCGACGGGCCGAAGGGGGCCGCCATGATTCTCGGCCTGAACCCCTCGACCCTCAGGTTCCGGATCAGGAAGCTCGGTATCCAGAGAAGCTCGAGCGTCGAGTAAACCTGACAACCGGCCGAGGGAGGAAGAAAACGCGGGATGCCGGGTCGGGGAACCGGGGTCAGGGAGGTTCGCCGGCAGGGGAGGCATCCCGCGTTTATGTGACTACAACATTCTTCCGACCCGCTCGCCGTCGCGGATGGCGTCGCCGATCAAGCGCGGCGCCAGGCAGTCGCCGATGCGGTGGAGCTCCTTGACTTTTCCTTTCACCGCGAAATAAAGCGCCTCGTCGGCCTTGTTGTAGTAGGAGAGGACCACGTGGTCGACACCCTCGATCGACCATTCCTTGCGGCTGTGAATGTTATAGACATGGACGGTGCTGCCGTCGATCTCGCGAATCATGGTGAACGGTGAGAAATTCAATCCTTTTTTCAGGACCCGCTTCATCATCGGCAGGCGGGAGATGGCGTTGATGTCGAAACCGAAATGATCCTGGGGGCTGAGCATCTCGACCTCTTTGCCCTGATCGAGAAGGAACTCCACCATGCTGACCCCTTTCCAGTTGGCGCCGCCGTCGTCGGCGACGACCACCTTCGGCCCGACCTCCACCCCGTTTTCGAGCAGGTCCCAGGCGGTGATGACGTTCGCCTGGTCGAACCCCCCCGGCACCGGGTTCGCCGGATCGTAGGGTGGGATGCCGGTTTCGCTGATCCGGCGCGGGGTAGAACCGGTGGCGATCACCACCGCGTCGGCATTCGCCTGCAGGACCTTCTCCGGCGTCATCTCCTGATTGAGGTGTACCTCCACCCCGAGCTTTTCCACCTGCTGGATCAGATAGCGGGTGATCCCTTCCAGTTCGGCACGCCCGGCCCCCTTGGCGGCGATGTTCACCTGCCCGCCGAGCTTCCCCCGTTTTTCATAAAGGGTCACCCGGTGCCCGCGCCGGGCGGCGATCTCCGCCGCCTTGAGGCCGCCGGGACCGCCGCCGACAACGAGAACGGTCTTCGGTTTTTCGGCCGCCTTGAGGGTGCCGATGCCGAGGAGCTTTTCGTGCGCCGCCGCCGGATTGTGGGTGCAGCCGAAGGAGCCTTCGTAGATGGCGTTCCAGCAGCCGTCCATGCAGGCAACACAGGGGCGGATGTCCTCCAGGCGCCCCTCGCGTGCCTTGTTGGCCAGTTCCGGATCGGCGACCTGGGCCCGGGTCATCCCGACCATGTCGGCATGCCCCTCGGAAAGGACCTTCTCGGCGAATACCGGATCGTTGATCCGGCCGACGGTAAAGACATGGACGTCCTTGACCACCTCCTTGACCCCGGACGCGAGGGGGACGAAGAGCCCGAGCGGGTGCTGCATGTCCGGAACGATGGTATTCGGCACCCAGTAGGTCCCCGCCTTGACGGTGATGTAGTCGATCTTGCCGGTTTCGGCAACCAGCCGCGCCACCTCTCGCCATTCCTCGAAATCGAGGCCGCCGGGGGTAAAGTCGTCGCCGTTCACCTGGATGCCGACGACATAGTCGTCGCCGACGTTCCGGCGCACCTCGTCGATGACCTGGTAGACGAAACGCATGCGGTTCTCCAGGCTCCCACCGTATTCGTCGGTCCGCTTGTTGCTGTACGGGGAGAGGAAACCGGCGAGCAGGTAGTTGCCGTAGAGAGAGTGGATCTCCACCCCGTCGAACCCTCCCTCCTTGACGATCCGCGCCCCTTTCCCCCAGGCGGTCACCGCCTCCTGGATCTCCTCGATCTCCATCGCCTTGGGCGGAACCGGCAGCCAGTCGAAGATCCGGCAGGGGATATCGGACGGGGCGTAGCACATGCGCATCCCCTGCCATTGCCCCTGCCGGCCGACATGGCCGACCTGCTGGATGATCTTGGCGCCATGGGCGTGCACCGCATCGGTCAAGGTCCGGTAGGCGGGGATCAGCTTCTCGTCATAGACTTTGAGCAGCCCGTAGTAATCGGGGTGGATGGTGGCGCATTCGGCGACGATGAGGCCGCACCCCCCCTTGGCCCGCTCGGCAAAGTAGCGGACCAGCCGATCGTCGTCGGGCTGGCCGCCGTGAAAAAAGGTGCCGTGCCCGGTCGACAGGACCCGGTTGCGGATGGTGAGATTCCTGATTTTGAGCGGCGTAAAAAGATTCGGGAACTGCCCTGACATGACGACCTCCACTTTCCCGGATAATAGCTCAGGCGTAACCAGCCTGACCTTACGTTACAAAAATCAGCCGGGGGCTGCTTGGTCGGATACGCACCAACCCTTTGCCAGGTGCGCAAGCTGTTCAGTCAGGGTCGGAAAACTTATTCTCCCTCCTGTCGCCTTGAATGATGAAAATAAACCTCAGGTCGATCTTCCTGCCCCCTGCGTTCCTAGTCGCCTGAAGCAGCAGCCGCCTGCTGCCTCACCGATACTGCCGGGGCGAAACTGCTCCCCCGGGGTAGCCCTCGACGAAATTGCGGATGCACTTGGTCGGGCATCTGGCGATCGCCCGCCTCGCCTTGTCGTGATGCTCACCTCGGCCGGAACCAGCCTTTGGCCAGCGCCTTCTCCCTTCTTGCCGCCCAATGCGCTTTGGAATCTTGCTGGTCGATTTCCATCGAGAATCGGCGGGTCGTCGCTCCTCATGCGACCGATGGCTGCGGCACGAAAGCCGGCACCGGCGGCTTGGCCTGCATCACCAGCACCCCGCCCAGGAACGCGAGGGCCGCCAACCCGTAAAAAGCGGTGGCATAGCTCCCCTGGTGGTCGTAAACGATCCCGGCCGCAAGGGGAGCAAGCCCGCCAACGATCATACTCACGGGGAAAACGATCCCCATGATCGGCGCAAAGGACTGGGGACCGAAATAATTGCCCAAAATTGTCGGCATGCAGACAAAGGCGCTCCCCATACCCGCTCCGACCAGAACGGCGTAAAGATAGACCAGGGCGCTGCCGGTCGCGTGGATCAGGGCGATGGTCCCGGCCAGAATAGAGATTTGCGCCACGCTCCAGACGATCCGCGGCTCCAAGCGATCGCCCAGGGCTCCGGCAAGCAACCGGCCGATCAGGCTGGAGACGACCAGCAATCCCAGGGACAAGGCCGCCAGATCCCGTGAATGACCCAAATCCTTCAGGTAGATCACCCCATGGGCGACACAGGCGTTGAACGGGCCAAGATAGGCGATGGCCGCAATGATAATCAGCCAGAAGGTTCTGGTTCGCACCGCCTGCCGGACCTGCCAGTTCTCGTCACTCTGGAAAACCCTCCCGTTGGCCGCCACTTTGCGGCTAGAAGCGGTGGCCGGGTCGGCATCCGCGGGGCGGCCATCCGGCACCTGCCCCAGCTCCGCCGGCGAGTTTCTGACCCCCGCTGCGGCCAGAACCACCGCGAGCAGGGCCGCCGCCATGACCAGGAACCAGCCCGCCCGCCAGTTACCATCAAAGGCGGACACGACCTTGTTCAAGAGCGGGGTCGCCACCAGGGCGCCGATACCGGTGGCGGAAAGGACGATCGACATCGCCAGGGCCTTGCGCCGCCTGAACCAGAGGGTCACCCCGGTCTGGATCGGGATAACCCCGCCAACGCTTACACCGGTGCCGACAATCACGCCAAAAACCAGGACATAGTGCCAGGTCGTGGTGACGAGCAGGGCCATCAGCAAAGAGCCGAGGGCAATGATCAGCCCCCCGCAGGAGAGGGTAAAGCGCACTCCTTTTTTGCTGATGCAATACGCCACCACCGGCGAGGCCAGGCCAACCGAAAGAGAAAAGGCTGAAAATCCAAGCCCCAGGGCGCTTCGGTCTAGACCAAGTGCCTCAACCATGTAGGCGTTGAGAACACTGGCGCCATAATAGGGAAAGGTAGCATTGACAAAGTAGATGCCAAAAAAGGTCCCGACCAGAATCCATCCGTAAAACTTAGTTCCCTGAGCTGTCATTTGACCTCCTGGTATTTTCCCGGTAGGGGAGAGGAACGCCGGTAGCCTGGGGCAGCTTTGCCGCGTTGCCATGGAGAATCGCCCCCCCCCGGGTCATTTCCCGAGGTGAGCATCACTATGCTCACTCGTGCAGTACAACCTCGGCCATGGTGGCCTGGAGCTTTCCAGAGGCTGATCCAGTGTGCAGTTTTGGGCAGGTAGTCGTTGACGAACGATAAGGGTCCACAGAGGGCGATTTTCATCCGCCCGCTAGGCTGCGGAGCGCTGCTGGCGACGGAATTCGGAGGGGGGAACGGCAAAGGCCGCCTTGAACCGATGGCTGAAGTGGGAGAAATCGCTGAAGCCCCACTGGAAGGCGATCTGGCTCACGCTCCTGCCGGCCATGAGGGGATCGGCCAGATCACGGCGGCAGCGATCCAGGCGACGGCTCCAGATCCAGTGGTTGACTGTCAGGTTTTCTTTCCGGAAGAGCTCCTGGAGGTAGCGGGTCGATATCTTCAGCAGGCGGGCGACCTGGTCCGGCCGCAGGTCGGGATCGTGCAGGTTCTCCTCGATCACCCCCTTGGCCCGGCAGAGCAGGGCGCTTCGGCCGGAGCTCTGGCAGCTCTCCTGCTCCTCCATCAGCTCGCCCCAGCCGGTGGCGGCAAGGGCGAGCAGCAGCTCGACCAGGTGGTGGCTCCCCTCCCCTGCCTTCTCCTCGGCAACGGAGGTCAGCTGGCGCAGTCCGCCGGAGACGAGGGAACCGAGCCGCGTATCGCCCCGCACGGCGCGTGCCGTCAGGCGTTCGGTCGGTCCGATTCGCCGGCGCCAGAGATCGCGCGGGACGTGAATCACCAGTTGCTCGAAATCACGGCTCTGGATCCCGGAAAATGGGCGGGTGCTGTCGAAGCAGGCGAAATCGCCCGCCTCGAGGACCGCTTCCCGGCCGTCCTGGGTCGACCACCAGCGGCCGCTCACCTGGAGGTTGATGAAAACCGTCTCGTCCCTGGCCTGGCGGATCTGCAAAGGAGTCCGGTCGCATTTGTGTTCCAGGCCGCGCACGCGGGAGAACGTCACCTCCCGGACCCGGGTGGTGGCGATCTCGCCGGCAAAGGGGCGGTCGGAGAGGGGGGAGCATTCGACCTGGGCAAACCGGTGACAGACCGCCTCCCGCCAGAAGGCGAAACGCTTCGCGGCGGGAATGTCGGCGGTGGTCACCAGGCTCTTCATCTTCACGGCTCCCGTCTCTTCAGGCGGAACGATCCCCCGCCCCGATGCGTCTCTCATCGTCTATCGGTAGACCTTGCCGGCGCTGTAGCCGCCGTCGACCGGGATGCTGACGCCGGTGATGAAGGAGGCTTCGTCGGAGGCGAGGAAGAGGGCGACGTCGCTGATCTCCCGGACCTCGCCCATGCGCCCCAGCGGGTGCTGCAGGACGTTCTTCTCCACCAGATCAGGGTTGGCCGCCGCCGCCCGCTTGACCATCTCGGTGGCGATGGTGCCGGGGCAGATGCAGTTGGAGCGGATGTTGTAGGGGGCGTACTCGATGGCCAGATACTTGGTGAAGTTGATCAGGGCCCCCTTGGCCGCACAGTAGGAAGCCAGCTGGGCATGCCCGTTCAGGGCGGCGATCGAACCCATGTTGATGATGACCCCGCTCCCCTGCTTCATCATCTGCTGGACGGCGTATTTGGCACAGAAAAAGCTCCCCTTCAGACTCACCCCCATGACCCGGTCGTAGTCCTCTTCGGTGTGCTCGTGGAGGCTCTTCACCAACTCGACCCCGGCCACGTTGAACAGAACGTCGACCCGGCCGAAGGCGTCCATGGCGGCCTGGATGATCTTTGCCGTCTCCGGGACCTTGCTGACATCGGCCTCGGCCAAGACCGCCTCCCCGCCCGCCTGTCTGATCTTGTCGACAACCTGCTGCGCGGTGCGGCCGTTGAAGTCACTGACAACGACCTTCGCTCCCTGAGCGGCGAAGAGTTCGGCCGAGGCGCCGCCGATAGCCCCACCGCCGCCGGTGACGACCGCTACTTTTCCCTTTAGCTTCATGGGTCCCGGTTCTCCTGTCGTGAAAATTCCCGTGCGGAGCTCAGCCGGCCTTCACCGGCCGAACCCGGCACAGCAACCCGGTGTACTCCGGAAAACCGGTGACCTTGTCCAGATGCACGTCGTCGGTCAGGGCGTTGTAGTGCGGCTCCCACCAGCCGTGGGGGATCGATACCATCCCCTGGATGATGTCCTCGGTGACCCGGGCGACGATCTCGACCGTTCCGATGGTCGATTCGACCACCATCGGCTCACCGTCTCGCACACCGTATCGGGCCGCCGTTTCCGGATGGATCTCGGCGGTCGGATGGGGAACCCGGCGGCGCAGCCCCTCGACATGGCGGAACATCGAGTGCCACCATTCCACCTCCCGGTGCCCGGTATTGAGGTGGAGCGGATACGCCTTGAAGACCTCCGGGGTGCTGATCGGGTTCACCGTCGGCCCAGTATAGGTCGGCAGGGGATCGTACCCCATCTGCTTGAGCATCTCCGAATAGAGCTCCACCTTGCCGGAGGCGGTCGGGAACCCTTCGGTCCGGTAGCGCTGCTCGCCCGGCAGGAGGTTGTCGTTCAGGTAGCCGTCGGGATTGACGGCGAGGAGCCCCTGCAGGGTGTGCGGTTCGAAGAAGTGGTTGAAGGTCTCCTCGTCGCTTTTCCAGGGGAAATGCTCCTCGTACCCCATCTTCCTGGCCAGTTCGCACCAGAACTCCCCTTCCGACTTGGCTTCGCCGTAGGCGGGGATCAGCTTGCGGCCGATGAACTCGCCGTGGTAGGTGCTGAAGTTCAGCCGTTCGAAGGCGGTGGTCGCCGGGAGGATGATGTCGGCGTTTTCGTTGGTCGGGGTAATGCCGACATCCATGCTGACCAGGAAATCGAGATTCGCCAGCGCCTTGCGCAGCTTCGGCGTGTTCGGCCAGGTGACGGCCGGGTTGGTCCCGACGACGATCAGGTTGCGCAGCTGTTTCGGCTCGTTCAGCACCAGGTCGCCCCAGTTGATCATCTGGCCGTCCTTGAAGGCGGAGAGCAGGCGACTGTACAGGGGGTACTTCTCGGCGCCGAGCCACTTGGGCCCTTCCAGCATCTCCGGCATCCGGACCGACTTGGTCGCCGTGAACTTGGCGAAGCCGAACAGGCGCTCCCCCCCGGTCAGGTCGATGTTGCCGGTCAAGGCACTGAGGATAGCCAGGGAGCGGTAGTTCTGGAAACCGTCCGGCATCCAGCCGAGGCGGAAGTAGGTCCGGATGCAGGCCGACGCGCTGCCGGCGAAGATCCGGGTCAGATTGCGGATATCCTCGGCCGGAACCCCGGTGACCCGCTCCGCCGCTTGCGGGGTAAACGATTTGACATGTTCCGCCAGCTGTTCGAAGCCGTTGGTGTGATTGCGGACGAATTCCTCATTGTAGATCTTCTCGCCGATGAGAATGTTGATCATGGCCAAGGCCAGGAAGCCGTCAGTCCCCGGCCATGGCCGGATATGGAGGTCGGCGCGCTTGGCAAACGGGGTTCGCCGGGGATCGATGACGATGATCTTGGCCCCCTTTTTCTGCGCCGCCTGGATCTGCATTACCCCCCCGACCGGGTCGGAGGCGTGCGGATTGGTCGCCCAGATGACGACGCAGTCGGAATTCTGCAGATCCGGCTCCACCAGCATGCCGTAGGTCGCCAGCTGCGCCAGCCAGGTCGAGGAGCCGCAAAGGTCGAGCGCCTCCAGGCGGGTCGGGGTGCCGAAGACGTCGCACAGCCGCCAGCCGAGAAACCAGCCGGTCTCCATGGTCAGACAGGCCGGCTCGCCGATGATGACGCCGCAGGAGGCCGGGCCGTAGGTCTGTTTCGCCTCCAGCCACTTGCCGGCGATGGTCGTCAGCGCCTCGTCCCAGGTGATGCGCTCCCACTTCCCCCGGTTTTTCTTCATTGGGTACTTGAGGCGATCCTTGTGATAGATGTACTCGGGAATGTGCCGGGCCTTGACGCAGAGCCCCCCCTTACTGCGGGGGTGTCCGGACCACCCCTTGATCTGCGTCACCTTGCCCTCTTCGACGCAGACCCGCAGACCGCACTGGTTGGTACACATGAAACAGGGGGCGGTGATCCATTCCTGCCCGGCAGCATTCGATTCGACGGACATCTTTCATCTCCTTATACTTTGAATGAATAACGATCTTCCGCCCTCGGCGAAACAGGCGGTCAGGCGGGGCCGATCACCCCTGGCTCATTTCGGCAGATGCCGCCGCTACCGCCCTGGCCCGCTCGCGGAGGGCAAAATATTCACCGGGCGTATTGATGTTGCGGAAAGAGAGCCCTTGCGGGTCGCAGTCGGCCAGCAAGGCGCCGGCAATCTCGGCCACGCGTACCTGGGGAAAGAAGCTGACGATTCTTTTCTCCCCGGCGCCGATCGCCTCCTCGACGGCCGGCAGGCACGCCCGGGCGTACAAGGCGTGCAGGGGTTCGATCCCCTGAGCGCTGCGGGGGACGACGATATCCGCGGTGTCCTTTTCCTGGCAGATCCGGCGGACCACATCCGCCGACAGGAAGGGCATGTCACAGGCGGCGACGAAAATCTTCTCCTGGCCGGCATGGCGCAGACCGGAATGGATCCCGGCAAGGGAGCCTCGGCCCGGGTAGAGGTCGGGGACCTTCCGGCAGGGGAGATCGGCATAGAGGCCGGTGGAATTGGTGACGATCAGCACCTCTTCGAAGAGAGAGGACAGACAGCGGTAGACGTGGTCGATGAATCGCGCCCCGGCGATCGGCAACAGCGACTTGTCGCTCCCCATGCGCCGGCTCTCGCCGCCGGCGAGGATCACCCCCGTCACCCCCGGGATCTTCCCCTCCGATGCCGGCAGACTGATCCGTTCCGGGTAGCTATAGATCTCGAAGGTGCCGCCGCGCACGTAACCGATCATGGTGATCCCGGCGGCTTCTGCCGCGGCCAGCGCCATATCGGTAGGGGAGGTGCGGGAGGCGAGGACGGCGATGCCGAGGCGGGCCGCCTTGGCCACCATTTCGGTGGAAATCCGCCCGGAGGTGACCAGCATGGTGCCGGCGAGATCGATCCCCCGGATCAGGGCCTCGCCGGCGATCCGGTCAAGGGTGTTGTGGCGCCCGAGATCCTCCGCGTGCAGCAGCAGCCGCTCCCCGTCGCCGACGGCGGCCGAGTGAATACCGCCATGGGCGGCGTAATGCTCGGCTGTCCGGGCGAGCTCCTGCATCAGGGAGAGGACCGACAGGGGTGAAAACAGCTTCGGCTCGCCTCGCGGCCCCGGCGCCGCCGGCAAGTCGAAGGTGATGCCGGTGCCGCAGCCGGAGGTGAGGGTCGGCGGCAGGCGCTCCGGCACCTCGCCGCGGATCCGGACTTCGGCCACCCCGCGCTCGGCGCAGATGCCGAGCAGAAGGAAATCATCGAGAGTATGGACGAACCCCTGCAGGCGAAAAAATCCGGCGACGAGATGGCGCAACTGGTGGGGGGAGGCGATCAGGGTGGCCAGCGGCCGGCCGTTGACGATCAGCTTCAGGGGGAATTCCTGGACCAGCCGCCGGGCGGTCCTCTGCCGGGAGCCTTTTTCGTAGCGGAAAATATTCCTCAAGTCTGGCTGCCGCGATATGTCGTGCACGGGACCTCCTTCAGCCATGTTCTGCCAGTTAAATCCCAGCCGGTCTCGCCTGCCGCTTGTCATCTGAAATGAACTGCGTCTGCATCGAACGTTCGATAGAGTACCCTAAGATTCTCACGCTCTTCGCAATTTTGTCAAGTAAATAAAACAGCGTTATGCAACCTTGGGCAGCGTTACTCGCCTGTCGGAGGGATGGCTTACCAGGGCAGGCTGCGGAGGGAGAATCTGACTGGGTATCCCGTCGGGGAAGCCATGGATTTACCTTGGCACGGCGGCAAGTTTCAGCCCAGCAATATGCATGATCATCTGCCGGTAGCTCTCGACGAACACCTCCGGCGGCACGATGTTGTCGGCATTATCGGCGCCGAACTGGTGGGCCAGTTCCTCGGCCGCCAGTTCCACACTGCCATGGCGCCGGTAGGCTTCCTCCATCCGCTCTCGCTTCTGCGCCGCCAGATCGATCGCCCGGGCGATGAACGCCCCCGCCTCTTCGCCGGTCACGTAGCCGTGGTGATCGGCACAGAGATAGTCGACCTCCAGGTACTTCAGCTTTTGCAGACTCTCCTGGAAGCGGCTGTAATCGGATGTGCCGTAGACATTGATCCCGTCCCGGAACGGAATGCCGCCGCCGTCGGAGGGGAAGAGCGCCTTGAGCTCGGGGACATAGGCGGCGATGGAACAGGGGGAGTGCCCCGGGATTTCGATAATGCGGACCTCCAGGTCGCCGAGGTCGATCTGAGCCCCCTCCCCGACCGCCTCTCCGGCCATGCCGACCCGCCACTCCAGGTCATAGTCGGCACTGAGGTGCTCCACCCCCTGGTTCTTGAGGATGTAGCGGCTGGCGTCGTTAATCGCCGCAATCGCCTTCGGCTTCTGAAAAATATCCAGGGCCCGGGCCGCTGCGTACACGGTCATTCCGGGATGACGCCGCTTGAAAAAGGGGACGATGCCGACGTGGTCGAAATGGGAGTGGAGGACCAGCAGGCCGCGGATCCTGTTTTCATCGATGCCGAAGCGGCTGAACTGCTCGAGGATATCCGGAACGATGGCGTTGATGCCACCGCTGATCAGCAGCGACCCGCGGCTCCCCTCCAGCAGGTAGACACAGGACCCCTCGTGCCCCAGGAACCAGAGACGATCATGCACTTTGCCAGGCTGTCGTAGGCGCATTTCGGTTCCCTCGCGAACCTGCCAGCTTCCCGATCCGGCAGAGCATCGCCTTGCACGGGACGCCGGCGGTCGCGTCGCAGCGGTGCTGGTTGTCGGTGATCTGGTTGATGTTGTAGCGTTTCCAGCCGTCTTCCCGGTCGGCGAGGGAGTCGTCTTTGCCGTACCAGTAGCCGTGCGGGGCATGAACCACACCGGGAGCGAGCCCCTCGAAGTACCGGGCCCGGTGTTCGACCCGCCCCCGCACCGTTTCGATGAAGATCCACTCGCCATCTTCGATATTCAGCTCGCGGGCAGTTTCGGGATGGATCTGCAGTTCGGGATCGGGGGCAAGTTTGCGCAGCGCCGGGACGTTGCGCAGTGCCGAGTGGTAGTAGACGACGTTTCGGCCGCCCGTGGTCAGAACCAGGGGGTACTCCCGGTAGAGCTCCGGGGTGCTGACCGGGCTTTCGAAGGGCTCCTCGTACTCGGGAAGCGGCGCATAGCCGAGGCTCTGGAGAAGCTCCGAATAGAGTTCGACCTTGCCGCTGCCGCTCTGGAAGCCGTTCTTCTCATAGCTCCGGTAGACCACGGGGATGCTGTAATGCCCGAGCTCCTTTAGCTTTTCCCAGTCGAGGCCGAACGGTTCGAGGCGGTAGTTGATCGACTCCTCCACGCTCCCCCAGTAGCCGTCGAACCCCATGCGGGCCGCCAGATCGGTCAAGATCTGCTTTTCGCTCCGGCACTCCCCCACCGGCTCCACAACTTTCGGCTGGGCGAAGACATGATTTTTCATGATGGCATCTTCGATCTCGTCCCGCTCCGTCCAGTGGGCCGGGGGGAGGATGACGTCGGCGAGCGCGGTGGTCGGCGTGTGGAAGAAATCGACGCAGAAGAGGAAGTCGAGGGTGCTGAGCGCCTCCTTGACCATTTTCGAATTGGCGTAGGCGCAAAGGGCGTTGTTGGCCCACAGGCCGGCGGCCTTCACCGGATAGGGTTTTCCCTCCAGCATCGCCGGCCAGACCGCCTCGGCCGGTATCGGCAGCGGCATGAAGTTCCACAGCGGGTACATCGCCCGGGCCAGCTGTTTGTCGGCCTGCTCCTTGGGGAGGTTCAGGCAGACGTCGAAGTGCGACCCGAGCAGACAGCGGTCGCCGGTCGGCGCCTGGTAGTTCGGCATGCCGCCCGGAACCTCGAGATTGCCGGTGATGGCGGTCAGGATGGTGAGGGCGCGCCCGAGGTGGATGGCGTTGTTGAGCTGGCAGGTCATTCCCATCCCGGGGCCCATGGCCGCCGATTCGGCCTGGCCGAAGGTGATGGCGGCCGCCTCGATCGCCCCGGCCGCAATGCCGGTGATGCGGGCGCAGCGCTCCGGGGTGTAGGTCTGGACATGCTCCCTGAGCCGGTCGAAGCCGACGGTCCAGTTCGCCACGAACTCCTGGTGGTAGAGTTCCTCCCGGATGATGACGTGGATCAGGCCGAGGGCGAGGGCAGTGTCGGTTCCGGGGCGAATCTGCAGCCAATGGTCCGCCCTTTGCGCCAGGCGGGTCCCCCGGGGATCGACGACGATCAGCTTGGCGCCTGCGCTCAGCGCCTGGTTGATTTCGTTCATGTAGAGGCCGGGGAACGACATCTCCGGATTGTGCCCCCACAGGGTGACGCAGCGGGTGTTGCCGTAGTCCGGGCCGAGGAGGGCCAGGCCGCAGGTCAGAGCGCTCCCCATGATGAGAGGACCGCCGCTCATGTTGATGGGGGAGAAGAAATTCGGCGAGCCGAACAGGGCCAGGAAGCGGTTGAGATGCGGATGCAGGCCGCGCACGGTTCCGGCCCCGAAGACCAGGGCTTCGGCCCCCCAGCGCTGGCGGGTGGCCAGCAGCTGGTCGGCGATGTGGCCGAGGGCCGTATCCCAGGAGACGCTTTCGAAGCGGCCGCTGTGCTTGGCCCCCACCCGCAGCTGTGGCCGGGTGATCCGCTCGGGATGGTAGATGACGTCCCGGGTTGCCCGCCCTTTCGGACAGGTGAAGCCGCGGCTGAAGGGGTGATCCTTGTCCCCCCTGATCCCGAGCACCCGGCCGTAGGCCACTTCCACCAGTACCCCGCACCGGGCGTGGCAACCGGCCTCAAAACAGATGCTGCGCACCGCCTTTTCAGTCATAGGTACCTCCTTTGCCCAGGCCGGCATTGGCGCATCAATCCCCCTTTGGATAGACGTCATGCGGCGCCGGGATGGATGCACCGGCCGGTACGCCGATGATTTCCGCGAGCAATCCCAGCTCCTTGGTGGTGTCGAAGTAGGCGTACCTGAGCCCCTGGTTGTCCCCCCCCTGGAAGATGCCGATTCCTTTGCCGGCAAAGAAGTTGACCGTCTTATCATAATCTTCGACATCGAACAGGACGTGGTGAATGCCTTCGCCATGCTCCCGCAGGAACTCGGCATAGATGCTCTTGTCGTCGAGCGGCTCGATCAGCTCGATCATGACGGCCCCGATCTGGGCGATCGCCGCCCGGAAGGCATACTCCTCCGCCCGGCCGCGGATCGTCATCTCCCCGACGGTCGCGGGGTTCATCTCGTAGATCCCCCAGGGGCCGATGCCGTACTCGTCGGCATACTTCCGGACGGAGGCCATGCAGTCCTTGACCACCAGACCGACCTGGTAGACACCTTTGAACAGCGGGGGGTTGCCCATGTGATGGCTCCTTGGTCCTGGCCGGCCGCTTCCGACCGGATCCGTTATCGGTTCGGTACGATGACCGCTCTCCCCGCCAGGGTCCCGGCGCGCAGGTCGCGGTAGGCCTCGTGCGCCCGCTCGAGCGGATAGTAGGCGTTGTGGCTGCGGATCTGGCCACGCTCCG
>JACZKF010000261.1 GCA_014860175.1 Desulfuromonadales bacterium
GAGCCATTGAGCATCTACCGACTCAGTCGTCGGCAAGGGTTTGTTCTGCTCTGGCTGCTGGCCGGGTCAATAGCGATAACCATCATCCTGTCGCGCAATATCCTGAAGCGGCGCAAGGCCGAGGCCCGCCTGCGCGACGGGGAGCAGCGCTATCGGCAGCTCTCCGAACAGTTTCAGATCATCCTCGACGGCATCCCCGATGGGGTGACCCTCATCTCGCCGCAGATGAAGGTGGTCTGGTCGAACAAAGGGGCAGGGGGTTGCTCCAGCTTCATCCCCGGCTCGGGAGAGCAGGGGGACGACTGCTGCAAGCAGCTTTATGGCCGCACCGAGATCTGCGTAAACTGTCCGGCGGTGGAGGTCTTTCGCACCGGCCGGAGGGCCGAGGCACTCATCCACGCCCCTGACGGTCGGGAGTTGGAGGTCAAGTCGTTCCCTTTGCGCGACGCAGAGCGGACCGTCACCCATGCCATTTTGCTGGCCAGCGACGTTACGGAAAAAAACAAACTGCGCCAGGAGGCCGAGCAAAACAGCCGTCTCGCCTCTCTCGGCGAGCTGGTGGCCGGGATCGCCCACGAGATCAACAATCCGAACGCCTTGATTTTACTCAATGCCTCCCTGTTGAGAAAAGCGTGTTCCGACGCCGCGCCGATTCTGCTGCAGCACTACCGTACCCATGGGGACTTCCCGCTGGGGGGGCTGAATTTTTCAGAAATGTCCCGGGAACTGCCGCATCTGCTGACGGAGCTGATAGAAGGGGCCGATCGGATTCGTCGCATTGTCGCCGACCTGAAGGACTTTGCCCGCCCGGACAGCGGCGGTCTGGATGAAGTGGTCAATCTGAACCAGGTGGTGATGACCGCCGTGCGCCTGAGCGCCAATGCCATCAAAGGAACGACCGCCCACTTCAGCGCCGTCTATGAGGCGGAGCTGCCAGCCTTCAGGGGGAATTTCCAGAAGATCGAGCAGGTGGTGGTCAATCTGCTCCTCAATGCCTGCCAGGCGCTCCCGGATCGGGAGCGCGCGCTGACCTTGGAAACCGGCACCGATTCCGACTGGCAGGAGATCTGGCTGCGGGTGCGCGACCAGGGGACAGGGATCAGGCCGGAAGACCTCCCCCATATTACCGATCCGTTTTTCACCACCAAACGGGACCAGGGGGGGACCGGCCTCGGCCTCTCCGTTTCGGCCCGCATCGTCCGCAGCCATGGCGGGCACCTGGAATATACGTCACAATTCGGGCAGGGAACGACGGTGATGCTGCGCCTGCCCGCCGTTTTGCGTTTTGCGGAGGAACTGTATGAACGGGACGACGACGCTTTCCCCAGCCTTTCCCATTCTGCTGGTGGATGACGAAAAACCGTGGCTGCGCAGCCTTTCCCTGAGCCTGAAAGAGGCGGCCGGCTACGACAACTTCCTCACCTGCAACGACAGCCGGGAAGTCCTGCCGCTGCTGGCCGAGCAGTCGGTCAGCCTGATCCTCCTCGACATGACCATGCCCCACCTGTCGGGCGAGGAGCTGCTGGCGCAGATTGTGGCGGCGCATCCGGAGATCCCGGTCATCGTTCTCAGTGGCCTGAACCAGATCGAAACGGCCGTCGCCTGCATGCGCCGGGGGGCCTTCGACTATTACGTCAAGACGGTGGAACTCGAGCGCCTGGTCACCGCCATCCAGCGGGCTTTCGATCTGCGGGCGCTGCAGCAGGAAAATCTTCAGCTGCAGTCCCGGGTGCTCAACGAGGAGCTCGACCACCCGCAGGCCTTTGCGCTCCTGCTGACCGGCAGTGCGCGCCTGCGCGGCATTTTCCGTTATGTCGAGGCGGTAGCAACCAGCCCCGAGCCGGTGCTGATCACCGGTGAAAGCGGGGTTGGCAAAGAGCTGCTGGCCAAGGCGGTGCACACCGTCAGCCGCCCCGGACTGCCGTGGGTGGCGGTGAACGTCGCCGGGCTCGATGACCCGGTCTTCTCCGATACCCTCTTCGGCCATCTGAAAGGGGCGTATACCGGCGCCGACCAGGGGCGTCCAGGGATGATCGAGAAAGCCGAGGGGGGGGTCCTGTTCCTCGACGAAATCGGCGACCTGCGCCCCGCCTCCCAGATCAAACTGCTGCGTCTGCTGCAGGACGGTGAATTCTACCCCTTGGGGAGCGACACGCCGCGACGCTGCCGGGCCCGCCTGGTGCTGGCGACCAATCAGGATCTGGCGGCCCGGCAGGCCAGCGGCGAATTTCGCAAAGATCTCTACTACCGGCTCACCGCCCACCGCGTCCATATGCCGTCGCTGGCCGATCGCCCGGAAGATCTCCCCCTGCTGCTCGATCATTTTCTCGAGGAAGCGGCCCGCGAACTCGGCCGAGCCAAACCGACGGTCCCGCCGGAGCTGATTACCCTGCTCGGCACCTACAACTTCCCCGGCAACGTTCGCGAACTGCGGGCCATGGTTTTTCATGCCATCAGCCAGCACCGAGGGGGGATTCTCGGCCTCACCCCCTTCCGGGAAGCGATGGGACTGGAGCCCGGGTGTCCGATGGGGGTGAGCGAGCCTCCGGTAGTAAGCTTCGCCGGCCCCCTCCCGTCGCTGGAGGAGACCGGCAATATGGTGGTCGCCGAGGCGCTGCGCCGGGCCAAGGGGAACCGCTCCATCGCCGCCCGCCTGCTCGGCATCTCCCGCCAGGCGCTGTGCAAACGGCTGAAGAAGGTCAGCTGCTGACCTTCGCCACCCCCGCAACCTCCGTTGCCAGCCGCAATTTTTCGATTTCTCCCCCGGTTGCCGGCCGCTACGGCCTTTTTCCGTCCTGACTCCCCCCTCCCTGCAACCCAGGTTGCTCCCGCCGGACGCCGGTAGCTGGCAACACTCGCCCCAACCCCGTTGAATCACTCATATTAAATTTTTACTAATTTTTTGGCACTCCCGTTGCTATCAGGTAGAGCAGACCGCCCACCAAGGAGCCCTGCATGCCCTCTTACCTGCGCACCATCCTGTTGGTCGACGATGACCCCGCCTGGCTGCGGACCGTCCGTATTCTGCTGCTGAGCCAGGGGATCCACCGGGTACTCACCTGTGAGGACAGCCGTCAGCTCCTCGATCTGCTGCAGCAGCAGCCGGTGAATCTGATCCTCCTCGATCACCAGATGCCCCACCTCAATGCCGAACAGCTGCTTCCCCTGCTCCAGAAAAATCATCAGGACATTCCGGTGATCGTTTTCAGCGGCCAGACCCAGCCGGAAATCCCCGGGCGCTGCCAGGAACTCGGCGCCCTCTCCTTTTTCCCCAAAACCACCCTCCCGGAAAACTTGCTGGCCAAAATCCATCGGACTCTGGTTCTGCAGCATCTCCGGCGCGCCCACATCACCAAACCCTACCAGCCCCCCGCAACCTGAGTTGCCACCGGCAACCACGATTGCCTGACGGGGAGGTGGCCGCCACGGCCGATCTCACCACCATCTCCCTCCCTAAGTGCAACCCTGGTTGCGTCCCGGGCGCTACCCCGGTGGCCAAGATCGCGAACAAACAGGCGAATTCATTACACTTTTAAAATAATTTAATTTATGGCATTGCTATTGCTTTCTCAGGCTATCGATTTGTGCAGCCGGCCAGACGGGCCCGGCAGAGAAGGTTGCAGGACTCTAACCGGAACGGAGAGAACAAAAATGAAGAAACGATCCCTTCGCCCGCTGGCCATCGCCTCTTTGGCCTCGCTGCTCGCCCTCGGCGCTACCCAGGCCGGTGCGGGCACTGTCAGCTACACCTCCCCCAAGCACATCTTCAGCACCAATGACGTGATGTGCGATCAGAACCTTATCGGTACCGCCTGTCTCAGCCCCAGCCTGATGCTCAACGAAAAAGACGGCGGCTACTACTATGGCATCGACTCGGCCTACGGCTACCGGGTGCAGGACTTCACCGTTCCGGTCCCGGTCCCCCGCGACGGGGTTTATGACAACGGCATGATCATCGACGTCAAAGATGAGTTCGGCGTCGCCAAGGGAGTCTCCACGGTAACCCAGATTACCCCTCGGTTCCTCAGCGGCGCCCTCAAGGGGGAGTGGGCGGCCGGCCTCGGCGGACTGTCGGTCAAAGCCTCCACCGAGCATTACCTGGTCATGGACCACGTTCTCAACGCCACCTGGATGCCGCCGCTGGTGCAGGTGAAATACGACTCCATGGGGCAGCCGATGAACATCGGCGACTTCAGTACCCGCCTCAAAGACGACGGCAAAATCCTGTTCATGTGGGGGAATCTGAACAAGAAACCGACCGAGCTGCGCCTGTTCACCCAGATGCCGCTCCCCGAGGCCTGGAAGCAGCCCGGGGCCAATTACCAGGTCACCTCGGCGAAGCTGCTCGTTACCCATCTGATCTCCACCAGCCCCAACGATCAGCTGCGGCCGGAAGATTTTGAAAACGAGTCGGCCACCGGCATTTTGCCCCAGTACACTATCTGTCCAACCGCTCCGGCTCTGGCCCCCCAGTCCTGCAGCGGACTCCCCGCCGGCACCTGGGTCTCAGCGGTCGACTCGCTCGAAGGCGATGGCCACTACATCCCGGCCGGTACCGTGCTGAAGACAGCCACTTCCATCAGTTTCGACCACAACGGCGATGGCATCGCCGATTACGTCGATGCCAAAACCAACGCCTGGTACACCACTCTCGACCGTGACCCCTTCGGTGGCCCGAACCCCCGCTGGCGTCTGAAATCGAGCAAATACGGGCAGGACCTGCCGGGGGTGGAACTCCCGCAGTACCCGGCCGGGAAATTGACCACCACCGTCCTCGACCTGCTCAGTGTCGTCAATGATCAGGGTCAATCGATCCTCTCCCAAAGTGCCAACTGGAATCGCTATCTCGACATCAATCCGGAAAAGGGCGACTTCGTGCAGGACAACTTCACTGCGGATGGCGCCCCTCTCTCACCCGACTTCGACCTGATGGTCTATATCAAAGGGGAGTATTCGGGGAACGAGCTCTACGATGCCACCCTCCTCGTCGAGTATGACGACCCCCAGTCGCAGGATCCGCCGCCGGCCACCTCCGTCGATGTCGCCGTTGACAGCCTCGTCATGCCCAAGCTGCGCCTGAACCAGAGCGGACTCATTTCGGTCTCTTTGCACAACAAACTGGCCGGGCAGGCGAACGGGGTGCTCAACGTGGAAGTGAAAAACGCCACCACCGGCGCTATTCTCAGCACCTACAGCATCAGCTTCAGTACCAGTGGCGACCAGACGGTAACCACCTTCACTTTCCCCTTCACCACCCCGAGCATCAAAACCGCGGTCTCGGCCAAAGCGACGGCGGTTGTCGATGGCGACATCGACAAGACGGACAATACCAAGACGGTCAATATCCAGTACCGGTAGACCATCGCCCCAT
>JACZKF010000262.1 GCA_014860175.1 Desulfuromonadales bacterium
CGCCAGGGCCAGGGCGTGCCGCAGCCGTCCTTCGGCTTGGACCAGATCCCCCCGTTCCCAGGCGCTGCGGGCGGCGCGCAGCTCCCGCTCGGCCGCTTCGGCCGGGGCCGGAGCCCGGATTACTCGAGTCATATCGCCAGCCGGATCGACCGGCGCCGTCGCCACCGCAGCGGCAGCTGCCAGCGACTGGGGGTTGGCGGCCACGACCGGCGGAGGTGTCGGGACCGGAGGCGGCGCGGGGCGCCAGGAGATCGGCTCGGCGGCGGGTAAGACCTCCTCCCGTCTTTCGACCGGCGCCTCGTCAGCCAGCGGCGCCGCCGCGGGCATGACGGCGAGCTGGAGCAGGATCGGTTCCGGCGCCGCCTTGACCGCAGGCGAGGGGCGCAGAGCCGGGGCGAGCAAAAAGGTGAGCAGAAAACCGCTGCCGATGGCCAGCAACACCCCTGCCAGCCAGAAGCGCGGCAGCCGCCGGTGGGTCACCCTCACCTGCCGCAGCAGGCTGCCGTCGGGGCTCCCGCCGGTGCGCCGGTGCTCCAGGTCGCGCAGCATCTGATTGATCAGGCTCATGCCAAAGCCCCTTGCCGGATGTAAGCCCCGAGCAGGATGAGCAGCAGCACCAAACCGGAAGCGAACCAGGGCCAGAACGGCGCCCGCAGCCGGTCGGCGGCATCTTCGGTATCGGCCACCGCCTCGCGCACCCGCCCGCGCCCGACCTGGCGGTCGCCGTGCCCGTAGGCGGCCAGCAGCCCCTTGTGGCAGAGGATGTTGACCAGGCGAGGGATCCCGTCGCTGGCCCGGTGCACCAGAGCCAGAGCCGCCGGGGTGAACAGCGCCGTCGGGGCGCCGGCGAGCTGCAGCCGGCGCCGGATGTAGTCACCGACCTCGCCGCGCTGCAGGGGGGCCAGACAGTAGGAGAAGGTGATGCGCTGGCGCAGCTGGCGCAGCTCCGGGCGCTGCAGCCGGGCGTCGAGCTCGGGCTGGCCGAAGAGGACGATCTGCAGCAGTTTGCGCCGGGTCGTCTCCAGGTTGCTCAACAGCCGCAACGCCTCGAGGGTCTCGGTCGGGGCGGCCTGGGCTTCATCGATGAGGACCACCACCGTGCGACCGGCCAGCTGCAGCTCCATCAGCCGGCTGTTGAGGCGACCGAGAAGATCCGGCAGGGCGGTGCCACGAGGGGCGGTCTCCCCGAGCTCGGCCAGCAGCGCCTGATGCAGCTGCCGGGGGTTGAGCAGCGGGTTGGGAAGGTAGGCGGTGACGAAATCGTCGCCGAGCATCTCCAACAGCCGACGGCAGAGCAGAGTCTTGCCGGTACCGACCTCGCCGGTGATCTTGATGAACCCTTCGCCGCTCCCGAGCGCCACCAGCAGGACGTTGAGGGCCTCTTGATGGCCGGGCAGGTCGACGAAGAAGCCGGTATTGGGGGTCAGCGAGAAAGGGGGCTCGCTCAGACCGAAGTGCTCGAGATACATGGGCCCCTTCCTGCCGCGGGCGAAATCACTAGTTCACCGACGGCCAACGACCGGAG
>JACZKF010000263.1 GCA_014860175.1 Desulfuromonadales bacterium
GTCTTGTCCCACCCACCCTCATCTTTCACCACCACCGGCCGCAGCAGGATGACCAGCTCGCTCTTGCGGGAGGTCGACAGGTTATGCTGGAACAGATGACCGAGAAACGGGATGCGGCCGAGAAACGGGATGGACGCCTTCTGGCTGTTGATCCGGTTCTCCATCAGGCCGCCGATCACCACCACCTGCCCGGTCTCGGCGCTGACGATGCTGTCCGATTCGCGGATCCGGCTGAAGGCCAGCGGGAGAATCTGGGTGTCCTGGCCGATGGTGATCACCTTCGACTGATCGGTCACCTCGCTGATGGTCGGGTGGATATGCAGGGTGACCCGCCCTTCCGGGCTGATCTGCGGGGTGACGTCAAGGGCGATGCCGGAGAAGAAGGGGGTCAGGGTGACGTCGGTCGACAGGGTGGTGGTGGTGCCGACCACGGTGTCGTTGGAGATGTCGGTGACGAAGAACTCGTCGGAGCCGACCTTGATCACCGCTTTCTGGTTGTTCACCGTGGCGATGCGCGGGCTGGAGAGGACCTGCACGTCCCCCTGGGTCTCCAGCAGCTCGATAAAGGCGGTGAAGTCGCCCAGGTTCAGGGCGGTGGAGAAGACCCCGCCGAAGGCCGAGGTAGCCGTCCCTACTGGCAGCAGGCCAGGGTTAAGGAGAGGGTTAAGGATTCCGCTGTTGCCGGCGATCTCCGAGACCCCTTGATTAAAGATGGTGCCGCCGCCGGTCTGGCCGATGACGGCCGTATGGCCGCTGCCGGCACGCAGCAGCAGGCTCCAGTTGATCCCCGACTGGAAGCCGTCGCGCAGCTCTACCTCGAGAATCTTTGCCTCCAGAATCACCTGCCGCTGCAGGCTCCCCTGCAGTTGGGCCAAGTAGCGTTCAATGTGCCGCAGCTCTTCCGGCATCGCCCGTACCACCACCATGCCGCTTTGCGGCTGGACCACCACTTTTCGCCCCTCTTCGGCGCCGACCATCGCCCGCAGCGAGGTCTCCAGCTCCTGCCAGAAATCGGTGACCGATTCGGTATCGATGCGGCTGCCGGAAACCATCTGCTGCCGCCGGTCGCGGTCACGGTCGCGGTCGCCGACGCGGCCACGGTCGCGATCGTCGTCCCGCCCCCCGGATTCGGAGACCTGCCCGGAACTCACCCGGGTCTGGGAGACGCCCCGGCGGACGATATTGAGGTAATTGAGGTGAAACACTTCGGTCATCAAGCCGGCCGGCATCACCATAAACCCGTTGTCGGTACGTCGGACCTGGTAGCCGTAGAGGTCGCGCACCACTTCCACCACTTCGCCGACGGTCACGTTCTTCATCGCCAGGGTGATCTCCCCTTCCAGGGAGGGGTGCACCGACATGTTATAGGGGGTGCCGACGACCAGGCCGAGGAGGAAGTCGCGGACCGGGGTGCGACGGGCGTCGATATCGAACCGGACTTCCGGCGCCGCCCCCCGGGCCGGGGTCAGAGAGGGAGGAGGGATCAGGGCGGCGGCCACCTGCGGCGGCAACTCGGCCGGGGGAGCCTGGGCCACGGCGGGATGTGAGGAGACATGCGTCTCCAGCCGGTTCAGCGGCGCTTCCCCCCGCGGTGGTGGCGCGCAAGCCGCCAGCAGTACCAGGATGCAGGCCGCCAGGCCGAGTTTTGGTCGCAGTCGCTGCATCATTTTTTCTCCTCCAGGATGGTCTTGTTAAAGCTTTTTCCTGCCGCCGCCAACCGCAGGGTGAATTCGTTCCCCCCTTGCCGCAGAATCGCCGTTTCCGGGGCGACCCGGATCAGCCGGGCGCCGCCGATCATCTCCCCTTCACCGACCGCCTGACCGTTGATCACCGCTACCCGCCGGGCAGGCGACACCAGGGTGGCGTTCAGCGTCCAGGTCGGGGAGTCTCCCGGCAACGGCGACAGCTGCGGCCGGCTGGCCGCCGGTGGGCGGGTCGGGTCCTGCAGTTCGCCGGCCACCGGGACGGCAATGAGGAGCAGGCTCAGCAACAAAATGACTAACGGGCGATTAGACACCAATCCATCCTCGGCTCATGCTCAGGGTGTAGACGGTCAGGCTGACCCGGGCGGTCGGATAGGCTTCCACCCGAACTTCCAGGTTTTCCCAGATCAGTCGTTTCGGCAGCTTTTCCAGCTGCTGGAGATAATTCAGGGTCGCCAGGTACCCCCCTTCCACTTCCAGGCGCATGGCGTGCCGATACAGGCCGGGGCGGCCGGCAGGGGTCGTCTCCGTTCCGTCGGCAAGCAGCGACTCGGTACCGAGGCTTTCCAGCCGCACCAGACGTACCCCCTCCTGCCGGCGCAGCAGATCCTCCAGCAAAGGGGCCATCTCCTGGGGGGAGACCAGGTCCTGGGTCGCTTCCTGCAAATAGATGTCGAGACGGGCCAGCTCCTGCTCCAGGGTCTCGCGCTCCCGACGCTGGGTCAATTCGGGAGAGAGCTGACCGGCGTCGGTCAACACCTGCGCCTTGGTCTGCAAGGCCGCCACCTGCTGCCGGGTTTGACTGATCTGCTTCTCCAGGGCCACCTGGTGCTGCTGCAGCGGGGAGGCCCAGAGCTGATACCAGAGCAAAACAAGAGCCAGCACCACGGCGCCGAACAGGAGCAGGCGCCGCCCGAACGACAGGGCATCAATCCGGGCCGACTGCAGAGCTATTTTCTGCCGCAGTGCATTCATTGCGCCTTTTTCTCCTTGCTGCTGGCGGTATCGAGGCGAAAATCGATCGCCTGCCCCGCTTCCTCACCGCGCGACAGCAGAAACTTGGCGAACTCGACGCCGGCGAAGGCCGGTTCCGCCGCCAGTTGCTGGACCAGGCGGGGGACGGCCTCGGGGCGGGCGGCACTTCCTTCCAGGGTGATCTCTTTGCCCCCCCCCTGCAGGGAGATGCGCCGCAGCCAGACCCCGGGTACCGTCTGCCGGGCGAGACCGGCCAGGTAGGGGGAGAAGCCGCCGGCAGCGGCCGGACTCGCCTGCACCAGCCCGAGCAGCGCCTGGCGCCGATCCCGCTCGCTGCGCAGCCGCGCAACCTCTTGGGCCAGCAGAGTGGGGCCCGCACCCGACTCTCCCAGGATATCGGCCAGCTGCGCCTGCAGGGTCGCCTGCCGGCGCTGCAACTCCTCGAGCTGGCTCGTCGATCTGCGTGCCTGCCACTGCCCCGCCGCGCCGAGGGCGACCAAGGTGGCGAGCGTCAACAGCAGCAGCGCCAGCATGGTCGAGGCCGACAGCGGCTTTCGCCGCTCGAAGATGGCACTCTGATAAAGATTGATCTGCTGCTTCATGCCAGCTCCGGGCGAAGGGCGGCGCCAACTGCCAGCAGGCAGCGGGACTGCTCTGCGGGTGACAGCGGGCAGTCGGGGAAGATCTCTCCCAGGTCGAAGGAACGCACCGGCACCCCGAGGCTGCGCTGCAGGTAGGAAAGCATGCCGGGGACCGGCGACTCCATGGGGGCAACGGCGAGGGCGGCGACGGGCGCCTGGCCGAAATGACTCTCGTAAAAATCGAGGGAGCGCTGAACTTCAAGGACCATGGTGGCGAGAAGGTCGGTCAGCTGCGGGTCGATCCCTCCCTCCCCGTCTTCGGTGGCCAGGGGGGTCAGATCGGCCGCCCCCACCCCGACGGTCCGGGACAGGTAGAGGATACCGCGGCGGCTGACGGTAATCAGACTGCGGGTACGCCCCGGGTAGAGCAGGGCCACCCCCCGGTCCCCCTCGGGGAGGAAACCGGCGAGCTGATGCAGGGCCATTTCCGGGATATCGATGGCCGCCACCCGCAGGCGTGCCTGCCGGATGAGCAATGCCAGCCGCCGGACGGCCGAGCGCGGCGCCGCCACCACATAGCCGAGGCGGCTGCGGGCGACGTTGACCCCCGGAACAGGGAAGTGGTCGATGACCGCTTCCTCGAGGGGAAAATCGAGCAGATCCTTGATCAGCCAGCGTACCGCCTCATTGATCTCGGCTTCGGGAACATCCGGCAGTTCGATCTGCGCCAGACTGTAGCTCCTCGGCTCCATCACGCCGACACAGGAGACCCCGCGCAGCGACTGACGGCGGACCAGTTCCGGCAGGCCGGCGGCCGGATCGGTGGTGGCCTCGTCGAGGAAAGTGCAGATGGCCAGCCGGGGGGAGTCACCGGAGCGGTCCACCCGGGCCAGAGCGACTCCGTCCGGACGCTCGCATACCCCGGCAAGGCCGCGCAGGGGTCGTTTGTTGGTCGTGGACCAAAACTGCATGATCAGCTCCGAAGCCGGGAAAAATGGCTAGCCCTGCACTAATGCAGTTCTTACGCCAAAACGGAGAAGAAAGAAGTTGCTTTAAAATCGGAATGTTATGCTTGGTGAGTGGTGCCCGATCAGCTATATGACGAAAAATCGGGTCGGGATCCCGACACGGGAGTCGGAAAAGACGCCCTTAGGCGGTGGTGCTTCGCCAGTCGCGGATGCGCAGCTGCACCGAGACGGTGTCGCGCCACTCGTTGACGGTCGGGGTGAAGAGCAGGTCGAGCTCCCCCTGGAGCTCTTGTTTCCGCCCGGCCAGGCCGAAGCCGATGCAGCGGAAGCTGTACCCCCCCTGGCGGGCGATGAAGCGCAGGTGACCGTTGCCGATGGGCTGCACCTGGTTGATTCGGACGCCGGCGGCGACGAAGGTCGGCTCCGGGTTGCCGATGCCGAAGGGGGCCAAGGTGGCTACTTCCTCCACCGCCGGCAGGGTGATCTCTTCCAGCAGCACTTCACCGTCGTGCAGCAGCCGCGGCACCAGATCCTCGGCCCGCAGCAGCTCCTGCGCCAACGCCTCGAAGGCCTGAGCGAAAGCGGGAATACCGGCTGCGACGATGCTCAGGCCGGCGGCGGCGGCGTGACCGCCGAACCCCTCCAGATGGCTGGCGCAGCGTTGCAGCGCCTGGAACAGGTGCAGACCGTGGATCGAGCGGGCCGAGCCGCGACCGAGGCCGTTTTCCAGGGCGATCAGCACGGTCGGCCGATAGTAGCGCTCCACCAGGCGGCTGGCGACGATGCCGATCACCCCCGGA
>JACZKF010000025.1 GCA_014860175.1 Desulfuromonadales bacterium
TTTTTCTCGCGCTGGCTCAGGATCTGCACCAACACCGGCGTCAGCTGCTCCAGGGTGTCGACCCGCGAGCGGCCGACGAAGATGGCGCCGTCTTTTTGCAGCGTGATCACCAGCGGCTCTTCCGCCTGCTGCAGCGCCGGGGCGTCGGAGACCTCCGGCAGATTGACGTCGACCCCGGTCTCCATCATCGGCGCCGTCACCATGAAGATGATCAGCAGCACCAGCATGACGTCGACGAAGGGGGTGACGTTGATCTGCGACAGGGTGCTGCGGCTGCCGTTGCCGTCGCGCCGGCCGACTTCCATCTCAGGACCTCCGCCCCTGGCGCTCGATGATGTTGAGGAGCTCCTGGCTGAAGTTGTCCATCTCCCCGGTCAGCACGTTCACCTTGTGGACGAAGTGGTTGTAGCCGACCACCGCCGGGATCGCCGCCACCAGGCCGATGGCGGTGGCGACCAGCGCCTCGGAGATCCCCGGCGCCACCACCGCCAGCGAGGCGCTGCCGGTCTGGCCGATGCCGCGAAACGAATCCATGATCCCCCAGACGGTGCCGAACAGCCCGATGAAAGGGGCGGTGGAGCCGGTGGTGGCCAAAAAGGTGAGGAACTTCTCCAGCCGGTGAGTCTCCAGGGTGGTCGCCCGGCGCAGGGCGCGGGCGACATTGTCCGAGGTCCCCAGCTCGGTGGTGAACCCCTCTTCCTCCCCCTCGCGCCGGCGCTGGGTCTTGACCAGCTCCTGGAACCCTTCGCGAAACAGCACCGCCAACGGCGACCCGGGGAAATCCTTCAGCCCCTGACCGATGGTGTCGAAGCGCTTCTTGGCCCAGAAAAAGTCGAGAAAGCGCTGCGAGTCGCGCGCCGCCCGGTGGATGACCCGGAATTTGTAGAAGATGATGGCCCAGGAGACGACGGAAAAATAGACCAGAACCAGCAGGACCAGCTTGACCACCGGTCCGGCATCGAGAATGAGTTCCAAGGGGGATCCTCCAGCTTGATCAGTTTGGGCGACAAGTGCCGCCTGGAAAAACATGCGGAATTATGGGGCATCCCGAACGGCAAGTCAACCGCAATCGGCCGCTGGCGCGCTATGAACCGGCGGCTTTTCAATAGCTTAAGTCTCAGCAATTTTTCTCGGCCAGGCTTTTCCAGGCCTGGCGATAGAAGTCGAGCCGCCCTAGTTTGTCGGGGCTGGCGGCCGCCGCCAGGGCGTCCACCTCCATCAGGGCGAGGAGCAGGGGGAAGCGGCGATCGCCGATGAACCGCCACTGGCGGCGAGAGAGCTGGCGCTGCTCGTCGACTTGCCAGGAGAGGGCGAACATATGGTGGCGGATCAGCCATTGGATATCCAGCCGCTCTGCTTCGGCCATGCCGAGGTGATGCAGCCGCTCCTCCGCCAGATCTGCTCCGACCCGGTCATGACCGAAGGCACGCCACCGGCCGCCAATCTCCCGGGTGGTGGTCGCCTTGCCGATGTCGTGCAGCAGCGCCGCCCAGGCGAGCCGGCGGTCGCAGCCGGCCGGCAGGTGGCGCACCGCCAGCAGCGTGTGGGTCAGGACGTCCCCCTCCGGATGATATTCCGGCGATTGGGGGACTCCGGCAAGACGGTAGACCTCGGGCAGAAGCGCCCGCAGCCGCGGGTCGTTGCGAAAGGCGGCCTCTCGGCCCGAACTATCGGTGAGAAGGAGTTGGCTTTCGATGTAAAGCAAGGCATCCATTCCTCTTTTTACCCTTTTACGAAACAGATCGTCAAACGCCACCGGCCAAGGTTGCCGTCCACCAGCGCCGGCGATATGCTTGTTCTTGGTCCGCGTGTACCGGAGGCTAGCATGCCTGCTCTTGCCATCGATTTGGCCGTGGTCCGAGAGGCTGCCCTGCTGCTGCAGGGGCGGGCACGCCGGACTGAGCTCATCCACTCCCACTTCTTCTCCGGCGCCTGCGGCGTCCCCCTTTATTTCAAGTGCGAAAACCTGCAGCGCACCGGCTCTTTCAAGATCCGCGGCGCCCTCAACTTTCTGCTGCGTCAGCCGGAGGAGGCCCTGCGTCAGGGGGTGGTCGCCGCTTCGGCCGGCAACCATGCACAAGGGGTCGCCTTCGCCGCCGGCGTGCGCGGCATCCGGGCTCTGGTGGTGATGCCGGAGACCACCCCGTTGGCCAAACTGCAGGCAACCCGCCATTACGGCGCCGAGGTGGTTCTGCACGGCGCCACCTTCGACGATGCTCTGCAACAGGGGCGGGCCCTGGCCGCCGCCGCCGGGAGCCTCTTCATCCCGGCCTTCGATGATCCGCTGGTGATGGCCGGACAGGGGACGGTCGGGCTGGAGATCGTCGAAGCGCTCCCGGAGGTAGACACTTTAGTCGTCCCCATTGGCGGCGGCGGACTCATTGCCGGTGTCGCCACCGCGGCCAAGGGGATACGGCGCGACCTGCGCCTGATCGGAGTCGAAACCGCGGCCGCCCCCAGTGCCCTCCTCTCCCGTCGACAGGGGGAGCCGACGGCCGTTCCCGGCGCCTACTCCCTGGCCGACGGCATCGCCCTCAAGCGGATCGGTGACCTGACGTTTCCGATCATCGAATCGCTGGTCGACGACATCGTCACCATCGAAGAAGAGGAGATCGCCCAGGCGATCGTCGCCCTGATGGAAAAGGCCAAACTGGTGGTCGAGGGGGCAGCGGCGGTGACTCTGGCGGCGGTTCTCGGCTCTCGCTTCCCTCGGCGGGGGAAGACGGTCTGCCTGCTGTCGGGGGGGAACATCGACGTGCAGACCATCGCCCGGGTCGTGGAACGGGGGCTGCTCGCCGAGGGGCGCTTCCTCAAAGTGAAGGTCGGGCTCGATGATGTTCCGGGCGCCCTGGCCGCTCTGGCCTACCACCTGGGAGGGTGCGGGGCCAACATCGTGCGGGTGCGCCACGACCGGCACTCGGCCGCCCTCCCTCTTGGCCGGACCGAAGTACATCTGGAGCTGGAGACCCGGGGTCCCGAGCACATTGAGGAGGTGCTCCGGCACTTGGTGGAGGCCGGTTATGGCGCCACCGTCCTCCCCTGAGGTCGCCGCCGGTCAACTGACCCTGGTCGGGACCGTCCACCGCCAGCCGGGAAACGCCGTTGGTCTGCCTGCTTTGCTGCAGGAGCTGGCTCCGGACGCCATCACTTTGGAGGTGAGCCCCTTCGCCATCCACTGGCGCCTGGCCGTGGGGCCCCGTCTGCTGGCCCGGCTGGAAAAGATTCTCGATCGGTTCAGTGCCCTCCATGGGGTCGACCGGGGGTCCCTGGAAAAGCACCCGCAGGTGGTGGGGATCCGCTCTCTGCTCGCCCTTCCCGAAGAGTTCCGAGGGGCGGCCGGGTACGCCGGCCCACGGGGGGTCCCGCTGGCGCTCATCGATCTGTCGGCGGTCTCCGCCCGCAAGCTGCGCCGGGTGGAAACCGAGCTGGTGACCTGGGAGAACCTATCCATGTTGCTGACTCTGCCGCCGGCGCTCTCGCCCGGTGAAGATTACCTTTTGGCGCGGCGCCTGCTGGCGGGGAAGGTCGCTTTGGAGGTGCGCCAGGCATTTTTGGCCGGGCGCCGTGGGCGGGAGGGGATCGGAGTACGCGATGCCATCATGGCGCGGGAGATCCGGCGACGCCGACCGCGGGGGCACCTGGTCCATGTGGGTGGCTGGGTGCATCTGCTGGCGGACGAGCAGGGGGAGACGCTGTTCAGCCGCCTGGCCGAGCTGAAGCCCGGCCGAAGGCTTCTCGATCCCTTCTAGCCGGCGTTCGACAATGGGGGCTGACGACCGAGCAGCCGAGCGGCAAAGCGCGCCGCCCGGCAGGTGGGGGAGCGGCCGAGCAGTCGTCGCAGGGCCGGCAGATCATCGACATCGTCCCACTCTGCCACTTCGCCATAGGCGAGCCCCAGGGCGGCCGCCTGTCTTCGAGTCGCCGCCAGCACCTCGGAAGAGCCCCAGGCGATCTGCCGGAACAGCGCCGGGTGGTGCCGACTCTCGCCGATCAGGACATAGCCGCCGTCGCTGGCCGGGGCGGTAACGACTTCGGCCGTCTGCAACCGGTCAAAGGCCTGCTCCACCAGTTCGGGGGGGAGATCCGGCGTATCGGCCCCGATCAGCGCCGCCCCCCGGCGGCCGGCAAGCAGGGTACCAAGGGCCCGCTCCATCCGCTCTCCCAGATCCCCCTCCCCCTGGGAGCGCAAGGGGAGGTCGGGGAACCGGCGCTGGAAAAACGACGCCGGTCCGGCATGAAACAGCACCAGATCAAAGCCGCGGCCGCGCATGCGGCTCACCGTCTCGGTCAGAGAGAGGCGATGGAAGAGAGCGGCTTCGCTCGGGGTGAAGGGGGGACACAGGCGGGTCTTCACCTCGCCCGGCAGTGGCGCCTTGGCGAAAATCCCAAGAGCCCACGGTCGGGGGGGCGGAAAGTTATCCACTCCATCCACATGGTTATCCACAGCTAGCGACGATCCACTTCCACCAGGGCATACGCAGAGTGGTTGTGGATCGATTCGAAGTTTTCGCAGGCGACCCGAAACCAGTTGATCTCCGGCACCGCCTGCAGGCGCTCGGTAACCGCCCGGACGATATCTTCGACGAACATCGGATGGTCGTAGGCCTGTTCGGTGACCGCCTTCTCGTCCTCCCGCTTGAGCAGAGAATAGACCGGGGCGCTGCCGCACTCCTCGACCCAGGCGATCAGGTCCTCGATCCAGATGAACTTCTTCATCCGGACCTCGACGGTCACCGCGCTGCGCTGATTGTGAGCCCCGCGGGAGCTGATCTCCTTGGAGCAGGGGCAGAGAGAGGTAACGGGAACGGTAACCGCCAGCAAGAAATCTTTGGTCTCCCCGAGGGTGCCGCGCAGCCGGCACTGGTATTCCATCAGCCCCCGGGCTCGGGAGACCGGCGCCTGCTTTTCGATGAAATAGGGGAACTCCAGCTCCATGTGGGCGCAGCTCGCCTCCAGGCGATCCTTCATCTCCTGCAGGATCTCTCCCATGTTGCGCATGGTGATCTCGCCGCGGTAGCGATTGAGGATCTCGATGAAGCGGCTCATGTGGGTCCCCTTGAAATGATGCGGGAGATCGACGTACATGTTGACCCGGGCGACGGTGTGCTGCTCCACCTTGCTCTTGTCCATCACCACGATCGGATAACGGATGTCCTTCACCCCCACTTTGTCGATGGGAATGTTGCGGGTGTCAGGGGAGCGCTGCAGGTCGGGCATCTGGGGCATGGAAACCTCTGGGTCAGGAGTCAGGAGCTGGGAGCTGGGGGTAGGAGTCAGGAACCAGGGGCAAAGCCTACGGCCTTCCTTCTGGATTCTGACTCCTGGGTTCTGGCTTCTCCCCGGTCGCATAGGCGACCGGGTCCGCCACCCCCGCTTCGGCAAAGCCTTTGAGCCGCAGCCGGCAGCTGTCACAGCCGCCGCAGGCGACCCCCGATGGGGACGGATCGTAGCAGGAGTGGGTCAGGCCATAGTCGACCCCCAGGGAGAGCCCCCGGGCAATGATCTGCCCCTTGGTCAGCTGCATCAGCGGGGCGTGGATGCGATACTGCCCCTCCCCTTCCACCGCCGCCCGGGTCGCCAGATTGGCGGTGCGTTCGAAGGCGGCGATATACTCCGGCCGACAGTCAGGATAACCGGAGTAATCGAGGGCATTGACACCGATGAAGAGGTCGAATGCGCCAAGCACCTCGGCCCACCCCAGGGCGAAGGAAAGAAAAATGGTATTGCGGGCGGGAACATAAGTGACCGGAATGTTCTCCCCGGACCGGCCGTCCTTGGGGACCGCCAGATCGGCCGTCAAGGCACTGCCGCCGATGCGGCGCAGATCGAAATCGACCACCAGATGCTCGGCCGCACCGGCCTTCGGCGCGTACTCCCGGGCCTTGGCCAACTCGATGCCATGGCGCTGCCCATAGGCGAAGGAGATGGCGTAGGGGGTAAATCCCTCGGCGCGGGCGATCGCCAGGCAGGTGGTCGAATCGAGACCACCGCTATACAGAACTACGGCCTTCCTTTTCATAAAACCTCAAAATTGCCTCTAGTGTACTTCATAAAATTCCCCGATCCCGACCCGGTGAACCTTGAGCAGATTGGTGGTGCCGGGAGCGGAGACCGGGCTCCCCATCGTGATCACCACCACCTCCCCTTTGCGCACCACGCCGGCGGCCAGGACCGCCTCTTCGACCGACTTGATCTGCGCCTCCGTGTCTCCCTGAATATCGACCCGCAGCGAGCGGACCCCCGAGTAAAGGGCGAGGCGCCGGCGCACCGCCTGCGAAGGGGTGACGGCATACACCGGGATGCTCGGCCGGTATTTGGCGACCAGGGCGGCGGTGCTGCCGGTCTGGGTGAAGGCGAGGATCGCCGCCGCCCCGACGTTTTCCGCCACCCGTACCGCTGCTTGGCCGATCGCTTCGGGGAGGCTGCGGTAGCCGCGCAGTTCGGGGATGCGATGAAAGACCCGCTCCTGCAGGATCGGCTCCCGCTCGACATCGAGGGCTACCCGCACCATCAGGGAGACCGCCTCCACCGGATATTTGCCGGAGGCCGTCTCGGCCGACAGCATCACGGCGTCGGTCCCATCGAGGATGGCGTTGGCGACGTCCGACGTCTCAGCCCGGGTGGGGCGCGGGTTTTCGATCATGCTCTCGAGCATCTGGGTGGCGGTGATGACCGGTTTTCCCACTTCGTTGCAGCGGCGGATGATCTTCTTCTGGATCAGCGGCAGCTTCTCCGGGCTCATCTCCACCCCGAGGTCGCCACGGGCCACCATCACGCCATCGGTCACCTCGAGAATGGCGTCGAAATTATCCACCGCCTGCGGCTTTTCGATTTTGGCCACGACCCGGATGTCACTGTGCTGCTGCAGGAGGATATCTTTGACTTCGACGATATCCTCGGGGCGGCGGACAAAGGAGAGGGCAATCCAGTCGACCCCCTCACGGATACAAAAATCGAGGTCTTCCCGATCCTTGGCAGTCAGGGCGGGGGCCGAGATCTGCACTCCGGGGAGGTTCATCCCCTTGCGGTCCTTGAGAATGCCGCCGGTGATCACCCGGCAGCGGACCTCCTGGGTCGCCAGCTGCAGCACTTCGAGTTCCATCAGCCCATCGTCGAGGAGGATGCGGTCGCCGAGACGCGCGTCCTGTGGCAGCTCCTGGTAGGTGGTGGGGATCAGGTCGCCGGCGCCGAGCACATCGCGGATGGTGAAGGTCACCTCCTGGCCGGGGCGCAGCAGCAAGGAGCCTCCCTCCATCCGGCCGGTGCGGATCTTCGGCCCTTGCAGGTCGCCGAGTATCGCCATCGCCCGGCGCCGCAGCCGCGAGAGGTCACGGATGCGGCGGATCAGCGCCGACTTGGCGGCATGGTCGCCGTGGGAAAAGTTGAGGCGAAAAACGTCGGCGCCGGCGTCCATCAGCTCGAGCAGTCGCTCCTCGGTGTCGCTGGCCGGCCCCAGGGTGGCCACAATCTTGGTGCGACGGAACATATCTTTCTCCTGTCCAGGGTGCGGCTGGTCCCCTTCCGGAACGATGAAAAGACCCGTTCCCGAGGGGGAACGGGTCCTAGGTATCGACCGACGGGATCGCCATCAGTGATGATAGCGCCCCCGGTACTCGGTATGGGCCTTGTTCGGCCCCTTGTGACAATGAAAACAGCGCTCCTCGGTCACTTTCATCCGCTCCAGAGGGGATGCTTGCTTCGGCAGCACGGAGGTCGGTTGTTGCCACGGCTCCTGTCCCGTCTCATCATGCAGAGCCACCGGAGTGAACGCCACTTCCCAGTTGGCACTGATCGGCACGCTATGGCACTGGTCGCAGCCGCCGGGGGGCGGAATCGTCCGCCAGGTGCCGAACATCGCGCAACCGACCAGGAAGAGCGCCGGCACCAGTGGAACCCATCCTTTATTCATCGCCATCGACCCTCCATTGCATGCTCAAGTCCTGCAACTATAGCATAGGGGTAGAGGCAGGCAAACGGGAAAACCGATTGCCTACCTCCCTGCAACTGTGCTATTAATCATCCTTTCCCACCAGCCAAGAGAAGCCACCAGCCGATGTCCTTTCATCCCCTCATTCGTTACACTCTGTGGGTCGCCACCACCTGTTTTCTCCTCGGTAGCGCCGCTTTGGTTGCGGCCTATTTTTACGTGGCCGCCACTTTGCCGCGGGTCGAAACCCTCGAGGACTACCGGCCCCCGTTGATCACCCGCGTTTACAGCGACTCCGGCGCCGTCATTGCCGAGTTCTACAAGGAAAGACGGATCGTGATCCCGGTCGAGCGGATGCCGCAGCAGCTGGTGCAGGCCTTTGTCGCCGCCGAGGATAGCAAATTTTTCGACCATCAGGGAATTGACTTCATCTCCATCTTGCGGGCGGCGATGAAAAACGTGCTCGCCGGGGGGATCGTCCAGGGTGGCAGCACCATTACCCAACAGGTGGCAAAAAGTCTTCTCCTCACCCCTGAAAAGAAATTTTCCCGCAAATTCAAGGAGGCGATTTTGGCCTGGCGGATGGAGCGCCATCTGTCCAAGCAGGAGATCCTCGCCCTCTATCTGAACCAGATCTACCTGGGGCACGGCGCCTACGGCGTCCAGGCGGCGGCGGAGAACTACTACGCCAAGGATGTGGAGAACCTCTCCCTGGCCGAATGCGCCATGCTCGCCGGTCTGCCCCAGGCCCCCAGCCGCTACTCCCCCTACAAGTATTTCGACCGGGCACGGGAGCGGCAAAAGTACGTCCTCGGCCGCATGGCCGCCGAAGGATATATCACCCAGGGGGAATTGGCCGGGGCGCTCGATCAGCAATTGATCATCCACCCGCGCGTCAACACCTATGCCGCCGGCGCCGTCTATTTCACCGAACAGGTGCGTCGCTACCTGGAGGAGACTTACGGTCAGGAACTGCTCTATACCGGTGGGCTGGAGGTCTACACCACCATGAGCCTGCCGATGCAACAGGCGGCTCAAAAAGCGGTGCAGGATAACCTGCGCGAGCACGACCGGCGTCGCGGCTATCGCGGAGCGCTGCGAGTGCTCACCGCCGAGCAGGAGGACGCCTTTCTGGCCGGACAGGTTGCCCAGCTGGGGGACCGGGCACCGGGGGTCGGCATGCTGACCGAAGCTCTGCTGACCGGGGGGAATGACCAGCAGCTCACGCTGCGCCTGGGCCTTTTCGTCGGCTCAATCGAGGCCGAGCGGATGGCCTGGGCCGGACGGATCCGGGTCCTCCCGCGCGGCAAAGCCCCAGCCACCCGCGGCCAGGTCGGGGAAACCCGGCTGCCGATCGGTTCGGTGGTGCTGGTGCGGATTGAAGGGATCAAGGAAGACGGCTCTCTGCGGCTGGCTCTCGAGCAGCGCCCCGAGGCCCAGGGAGCTCTACTCGCCGTCGATCCGCGCGGCGGAGAAGTCAAGGCGATGGTCGGCGGTTACGACTTCGCCGACAGCCAGTTCAACCGTGCCATCCAGGCCCGCCGTCTCCCGGGCTCGGCCATCAAGCCGCTGATCTACGCCGCCGCTCTCGACAAGGGGTATACCCCGGCCACTATCGTCCTCGACACCCCCGTCATCTATAAACAAAGGACCGCCGAGGGGGAACGCAACGACTGGAAACCGAAGAACTATTCCGACCGCTTCTCCGGGCCGACGTCGGTGCGCCAGGCACTCGCCCTCTCGAATAACGTTATTACGATCAAGATCTTAGAGGATATAGGGGTCGGGTACGCGGTGCGTTATGCCCGCAATCTCGGCATCCAGTCGCCGATGGCCGCTGATCTCACTTTCGCTCTCGGCTCCTCCGCCGTCACCCCCCTGGAGATGGCCACCGCTTTTTCCGTCTTCGCCAACGGTGGAGTTCGGGTCGATCCGGTCTATCTGACGCGGGTCGTCGACCGTGACGGGCGGGTACTTGAATCGATCGATGCCGCCGATTTTCCTGGGGGTCCCGACCGAGGGCAGCGACTGGTCCCCCGCTCGCAAGAACGGGTTCTCTCGCCGGAAACCGCCTATCTGGTCACCAATATGCTCGAAAGTGCAGTGCAAATCGGCACCGGTCAGCGGGCCAAAGCCCTGGGGCGGCCGACCGCCGGCAAAACCGGCACCACCAACGACCTCAAGGACGCCTGGTTCGTCGGCTATGTGCCGCAACTGGTGGCGGTGAGCTGGGTCGGCTTCGACCAGGAGCGCCCCTTGGGTGACCAGGAGACCGGTGCTCGGGCCGCCCTCCCCTCCTGGCTCGCTTTCATGCAGGAAGCA
>JACZKF010000264.1 GCA_014860175.1 Desulfuromonadales bacterium
CCCCTGGATAATGGTCGGCATGACACCGGGGTCGATGAAATTGGCGGTGCCGACCTGGACCGCGCTGGCGCCGACGATGAGGAACTCCAGGGCATCCATCGGCCGGACGATGCCGCCGATGCCGATCACCGGCACCTTCACCGCCTGCACCACCTGGTGCACCATGCGCACGGCGATCGGCCGGATCGCCGGGCCGGAGAGCCCGCCGGTGCGGTTGGCCAACCGGGGGCGGCGGGTGCGGATATCGACCGCCATGCCGGTGATGGTGTTGATGCAGCTGATGGCGTCGGCGCCAGCCTCCTCGACGGCCCGGGCGATCACGGTGATATCGGTGACATTGGGGGTCAGCTTGACGATCAGCGGTTTGTTCAGATGCCGGCGCACCTCGCTGACCACCGCGTGGGCACAGGCCGGGTCGGTGCCGAAGACGATCCCCCCCTGCTTGACGTTGGGGCAGGAGATGTTCATCTCGCAGCCGGCCACGTCGGGGAGGTCGGAGAGGCGGCGGGCGATCTCGCCATACTCCTCCAGGGTGTTGCCGAAGAAATTGACGATCACCGGCGTGGTGGTCTTGCGCAGGAACGGCAGTTTGTGCTCGATGAACGCCTCGACGCCGACGTTTTGCAGGCCGATGGCGTTGAGCATGCCGCTGATCGTCTCGGCGATGCGAGGGGTCGGGTTCCCCGCCTTCGGCTTGAGCGACAGCCCTTTGGTGACGATCGCTCCAAGACATTCCAGATCGAGGTAGGCCGCGTACTCCTCGCCGTAGCCAAAAGTACCGGAAGCCGGCATGACCGGGTTGCGCAACTTGATGCCGGCGATCTCGACCGCCAGATTGGGACGTTTTTCCATCTTCTCCTGCCCGGTCATGACTTGCACCCCTCGCAATACCCTGCTTCCTCTCCCAATCGACTCCAGTCCAGCTGTTCGGCCCGAAAGACCGGCCCTTCTTTGCAGGAGCAAAGATACCGGGGGTTTTCCTCGGTGTGTCCCGCCCCTTTGACGACGCAGCCGAGGCAGGCGCCGACGCCGCAGGCCATCAGGGCTTCCAGGGAGACCTGCAGAGGGACGCCGCGAACGGCGCAGATCCGGTAGACCGCTTCGATCATCGGCATCGGACCGCAGGCGAAGACCGACGCCCCCGGGAACTTGTCGAGCTTGCGCTGCAGCACCTTGGTGATCACCCCCTCTTCCCCCAGACTGCCGTCGTCGGTGGAGACGTAGGTGTTGACCCCCAGGCGCTCGAATTCGGTCACCGCCAGGATGTCGTCGCGGCTCCGCCCTCCCATCAGCAGCCGCACGCTGCTGGTGTGCACCAGCTCGCCGGCCAGCATGTAGAGGGGGACCAGGCCGATGCCGCCACCGACCAGGAGTTCCTCCTCCCCCGGGGCCCCCGGATCGAAGCCGCGCCCCAGGGGGCCGAGAACTTCGACCCGATCTCCCTGATGCAGGTCGCGCATGATGGTGGTGCCACGCCCCACCACTTTGTAGAGCAGCTCCAGATATTCCTTGGCCGGCTGCCCTTCGCAGTCGGCAGGGAGAAAGCCGGTGCGGAAAATGCCGAAGGGGCGCCGCAACAGCGGCGGCAGCGACTGCTGGACCCGGAACATGACGAACTGCCCCGGCTTGGCGGTGACCCCGAAACCCGGAGCGAGAATGCGCATCCGGAAGTAGCCCGGGGAGATCTCCTGATTGGAGAGAATGATGGTTTTGTAGTTCTTCATCGGTTCCTGGTTCCTGTTCTTTAGTGGTGGTCCTTAGCCGCGATCCGGCGGGGCAAGATCGCCCCGCGGCGCCGATTCGGCAAAATCCCGCTCCATGACCCAGGCATCCTCGCCATCGGGATAGTAGCAGGGGCGCCGAAAGATGGTACGAAAGCCGAAATGGCGATACAGGTCGATGGCCGCCTCGTTGCTCACCCGCACCTCGAGAAACGCTTTTTCCACCCCCTGGGCGATCCCGTGGGAAAAGGCGCGCCGCAGCAAGGCGGAGCCGATCCCATGGCGGCGAAACAGAGGGGCGGTGGCCAGATTGAGGATGTGCAGTTCACCATCGACCCGCCAGGAGCAGAGATAGCCGGCCAGCGCCCCCTCGATCCACAGCAGGTCGACCGTGGCCAGGGGGTTGGCGAGTTCCTGCAGGAAGAACCCGGCCGACCAGGGATGGGCATAGCACTGCCGCTCCACGGCCAGGACGGCGTCCAGATCGGCCGGCGTCATCGGCCGGATATCGAAGAGTTTCATGGGCATGGCACGGCTGCCAATGATATGGCACCCCCTGGGGAGTGTAAAGAATAATATCATCTGCGGGGACCCCCTGGCTGCCGGTGGAGTCAGTTTGCCGGCCGCCCGGCAAAGGGGAGCAGGCGTTTTGATAGGCGTTGACAAGGGGGGGGGCGTGCAATCATAATGGGTCACTTTTTCGCGGGGGAGCGTACATTTTGAACAGACGGAAAACTACCTACAAAGATGCCGGGGTCGATATCGACGCCGGCAATCGTTTCGTCCAGATGATCAAGCCGCTGGTGAAATCGACCTCCCGACCGGAAGTCCTCACCGAGATCGGCGGTTTCGGCGGCCTGTTCGCCTTGCAGGCCGGGAAGTACCGCAAGCCGGTGCTGGTCTCTTCCACCGATGGCGTCGGGACCAAGCTGAAGCTCGCCTTTCTCATGGACCGTCACGACACCGTCGGCATCGACCTGGTCGCCATGTGCGTCAACGACATCGTCGTCCAGGGGGCCGAACCTCTCTTCTTCCTCGACTATCTGGCGACCGGCAAGCTGTCGCCGGAGAAGGCGGTGGAGGTGATCAAGGGGATCGCCGAGGGGTGCCTGCAGGCCGGCTGCGCCCTGATCGGTGGCGAGACGGCCGAGATGCCCGGTTTTTACGGCGAAGGCGAGTACGATCTGGCCGGCTTCACCGTCGGGGTGGCCGATTACGACCGGATCATCGACGGCTCCACGGCGACGGTCGGCGACCGCCTGATCGGCATCTCTTCCAGTGGCCTGCAC
>JACZKF010000265.1 GCA_014860175.1 Desulfuromonadales bacterium
GCTGGGGCCTGCTCTCCACCGTGATGTAGCCGGCGCTCTGCTTGACGATGCCGTAGACGGTGGCCAGCCCCAGGCCGGTTCCCCGGCCGAGAGGTTTGGTGGTGAAAAACGGCTCGAAGATCCGCTCCCGCACCTCCTCGCTCATGCCGATGCCGTTGTCATGCACCGCCAGCAGAGCGAACTCGCCACAGCGGGCGCCGGGGTGGCGGGCGGTAAAATGCTCATCGAGCGTGATATCGGTGGTCTCGATCACGATTTGCCCCCCCTGCGGCAAGGCATCGCGGGAGTTGACCACCAGGTTGATGAGGATCTGTTCGAGCTGGGACGGGTCGGCCTTGACCCGGTGCAGAGGGGCGCCGAGGGCCCAATGCAGCTCGATATTCTCCGGCACCAGCCGCAGCAGCAGTTTGCGGAAATTGCCGATGAGCTCGTTGAGGTCGATGACCACCGGCGCCAGCACCTGCCGCCGGCTGAAGGCAAGCAGTTGACGGGTGAGGGTTTCCGCCTTCTGCCCGGCCTGCAGGATCATCTCGGCATCCTGACGGCTGGTCTCGTCCTTCTCCAGCGCCTTGACCAGCAGCGAACCGTAGCCGGTGATTACCGTCAGCAAGTTGTTGAAATCGTGCACCACGCCGCCGGCCAACTGGCCGATGGCCTCGAATTTCTGTACCGCCCGTAAACGGTCAGTCGCTTCCTGGCGGGCCTGCTCGGTACGGGCACTCTGCAGCGCCAGGGCGGCCATGGGGGCGAAGGCGTCGAGATCGTGGCGGTCGATCTCGGAAAATCCCCCCTCCTTGCCGAACAGGCCGAGCAGCCCCAACTCTCGATCGGAGATCCGCAGCGGCACCAGGTAGCAGGAGGTTCCGAGCACCCCTTCCAGAGCAGGCGAGAGCGCCGCCGGGGCGTCGGCCTCCTGCCCCAGCAGTTGCCGGATTCTCGCCTCCAGCCCCCCCTTCTCGTCCTGGCGATAGGCCGGTCCGGCCAGCGCCAGAAGGGAGAAATTGTCCCCCTCGGTGTCGGCGATAAAGCCGAGAGGGGCCTGCAGCAGCTCGAGGCAGCTGCTCAGCAGGACATGGGCCATGGCGTAGTGGCTGCTGGTCTGCAAAAAGGTGTGCAGCGATTCGGTGGCCGCTTCGCGCATCACCCGCCGCCGGTACTGGCTCTCCTGGGTCTTCTTTGTTTCAGTCATATCTTCCATGACCGCGACGAAATGGGTGATCTCCCCCTGGCTGTCCTGGATGGGGGAGATGCTGGCGGCGTTCCAGCACAGGTGGCCATCCTTGCTGCGGTTGAGAAACTCCCCCTGCCAGGTCTGCCCCGACAGCAGGGTCTGCAGCAGCAACCGGTACTCCTCCCGCGACAGGCCGCCTGTAATCCCGGGGTTGAGCAGTCGGTCGATATCGAACCCCCGTGCTTCCTCCGGTGGGTAGCCGGTCTGGCGGGTAAATTCGGGGTTGACGTACTCAATGTGGCCGGAGGCATCGGTGATGATCACCGCATCGGTGCTCTGTTCGATGCTGCGGGAGAGGATCTTCAATTGCTCCAGAGTCTGCCGGCGCTCGGTGATGTCGAAGGAGGCGCCGGTGAAGCCGGCAAAGCGGCCGTTCAGGTCGTTAAAAGGGCGGCCCATATTGGCGATCCAGCGGTACTCGCCATCGAAACGGCGCAGACGGTACTCCGTGCTGAAGGGGCGACGCTCCCGAAAGGCGTCGCGGTAGATCGCCAGGCACCCGGGAAGGTCGTCGGGATGCACTGCGGTCGTCCAGCCGTCGCCAACTTCTTCCGCCAGGGGGCGGCCGGTGAAGTCGAGCCAGGTCTTGTTGAAATAATCGCACTGGCCATTCAGGCCGGCGCGCCAGATCAAGGCGGGGAACTCTTCAAAAATAGTCAGATAGAAGTCGCGCGAGCGCTGCAGCTCCTGCTCCATCTGTTTGCGCTCGGTCAGGTCGAGAATGAAGGCAACCGACTCGTCGCGTTTCTCACCCACCAGAACAAAGCCGACCAGCGCCCAGACGCAGCTGCCATCCTGGCGGCGGTACTGCTTCTCATAAGGGGTACAGGCTCCCCGTTGCTGCGCCTCCTGCACGGCTTGTCGGTCAAGAGGGAGAAACTCGGCTGGGGTCAAGGTGTCCCAGCGCAGCCCCGCCTCCAGGTCGCCACGGTTATAACCGGTCAAACGCAGAAACTCGTCGTTGGCCTGCAGGATGCGGCCGTCGATATGGCCGAACAGGGTGCCGACCAGCCCCGAGTCGAAAAAGGCGCGCAGTCGCTCTTGGCTGGTCAGCAGCGCCTCTTCGACCAGCTTGCGATCGGTGAGCTCCTGCAGCGTCTCCACTGCGGCCACGACTTCGCCTTCGGAATTGCAGATGGGGGCGGCATGGAAGATGAGATACCTGCGCTCACCGTTGAGGTTGGGGAACCACCCTTCGGCCTGTACCCCTCTGGCGTTGAGGCGAAAGCCGGAGAGCCCCGGGTAGTAGCTGCGGGCCACTTCCAGGTCGCCGTCGATAATGGCATCGGCCAGGCAGGGGCGTTGGTGCGGGTAGAAGGCGCGCCAGTGATCGCTCGTGCCAAGAATATCGGTGGCGCGCACTCCGGTCAGCTCCTCGCAGGCGCGATTCCATTGGGTGACCCGGTGCTGGCGGTCGAGGACAAAGCTGGCCGCTGGCGAGTTCTGCAACAGGTTCTCCGACAGCTCCCGCTGGGAGGCGAGTTCGCGCTCGAACTGCTTGCGCTCGGTGATGTCGAGCAGGGTGCCGACCAGGCCGACGATTTTCCCCTCTGAATCGGGGAAAGGGGCTTTGAAGGCGATGACGCAGCGCTCCTCCTCCCCCTTCCCCCCCGGCAGCCGGGTTTCATAGACCTGCAC
>JACZKF010000266.1 GCA_014860175.1 Desulfuromonadales bacterium
TCCGGCGCCTCGGGTCATCCCCCTCGACCCCCGGCTTACCCCCCAGGAGAACGCCGAAAACTACTTCCGGGGATTCAAGAAAGGGAAGCGGGGGGTCGAGCATGTGGCCCGCCGCCGGGAAGAGACGCTGCAGCAGCGGCAGTATCTGGAAGAGCTGGAGCTCTCCCTGGAAGAGGCGCAGTCGGCCGCCGAGCTGGAGGCGGTGCGTCAGGAGCTGCGCGCCGCCGGGGTGCTGCGCGAGCCGCCCCCCTCCCACAGCCGGGCGCCAGCTTCTCCGGCGTCGATGGTGCGGCGGGCCGTCAGCCCGGGAGGATTCGTCGTCCTCTGGGGGCGCCACAGCCGCAGCAACGACCACCTGAGCCGGGAGCTGACCGCTGCCGACGACCTCTGGTTTCATGCCCACGGCCAGCCGGGGAGCCATGTCGTGCTCAAACGGGGAGCGCACCGGGGGGAGATCCCGAAAGCCGACCTGCTCTACGCCGCCGCCGTCGCCGCCGGCTACTCCCGGGGGAAGGATGACGCCAAAGTGGAGGTGATGGTCACCGAAGGCAAATGGGTCCGCCGCCCCAAAGGCGCCCGTCCTGGACTGGTGACGGTAGAGCAGTATCGGACGGTGATGGTGGCGCCGATGCGGGTGGAGGAGCAATAGAAGGGTGGGGAGTTTTGAGTTTTGAGTTTTGAGTTTTGAGTTGGAGGGCTCTTGGTTCTTTACTTGCCCAGGTTTCGCAGCAGGAACCAGAGGTTGGCTGGGCGTTCGGCCAGGCGGCGCATGAAATAGCCGTACCAGTCGGTGCCGTAGGGGAGATAGACCCGGACCCGGTGGCCGTCGCGCTTCAGGCGCTCTTGCAGGTCGCGGCGGATGCCGTAGAGCATCTGGAACTCGTAATCTTCTTCCCCGCGGTTGAAGATGAAGGCCATGTCGATGGCGTATTCGATCAGCTTCTCGTCATGGGTGGCGACGGCGGGGCGGTGGCCGTCGCGGAAAAGCGATTCCAGCAGCCCCATGAAATGGAGGACCACCTCCTCGAGATCCTGATAGGCGACCTCTTCGGGTTCCAGGTAGGCTCCTTTCACCAGGCGCACGGAGATTTTCTCCCGGTTCAGCAGGTCGACCTCAGCGGTGCTGCGGCGCAGGTACGACTGAATCGCCACTCCCACATTGGCGCTCTCGGAATGGACGCGCCGAACCAGCTTCAGGGTTGCCGCCGTCAGCTCCGAACCCTCCATGTCGACCCGGACGAACCGGTTCACCCGCGCCGCCCGCTGCACCACCTGCAGCAGGTTTCCAAAGGCGAGGGTCTCGTCGATGCGGACCCCCAGGTGCGACAACTTGACCGAGACGCCGGCATCCAGCCCCCTGGCCGCCGCCTCCTCTACCGCCCCGGCGTACTCCTCGGTCGCTGCCGCGGCTTGACCGGCATCGGCCACCTCCTCCCCCAGATAGTCGAGGGTGACCTTGAACCCCTCCTGATTGAGCTGATGGGTCACCGCCAGCGCCTGCTCCCGCGTCTCCCCGGCCACGAAACGGCTGCTGGCCTGGCGCGCCAGCGGGTTGTGCTTGAGGAACTCCTCCAGTTCCTTGCGCCGTGACAGGAAAAGAAGCGTCTGACGCAGCAGCATGGGGACGGCCTTTCTCTCGGGAGAGGCAGGAAAATCGACGATTTTCCACTAAGATTAATAGTGTAGCATCCCCCTGACATCAATGAAGGGTGGAGCTGTCCGGACCGCATTTTTTTTGTTGCAATGGCGTTAGCCATTTGCTATAAAGTGCTTCGCTTCACGCCGAAGTGGTGGAATTGGTAGACACGCTAGGTTCAGGGTCTAGTGGCCGTAGGGCCGTGGGAGTTCGAGTCTCCACTTCGGCACCATTGTTCAAAAGTCCTGTTAAGTCAGGATATTATGAATCCAACTCAACTTGTGTGATACCAGCTGTGATACTGCTGGGTAGCCTTGGGGAGTTGGATTTATGCTTTTCTACCTCTGGAAACGTAACCAGACTTTCTACTACCGCATCAAGATCCCTTCTGACCTGTCCCACCTGTGCGCGCCGCCATCCGAGCCTATTCGGGTAGGCAACCGGGTGTGAATGGCTGGCCGTCCGCGCCGGTGGCCGATTCCTGCTGCTTCGGTGCGGTTGCATGGTGCGAGCACCATCCATTCCTCAGATCCTTCTCCCTTCTGACCTCTTCGGTTGGCTTTGACGCTGTCCAAAATCTGATGCTCAGGCATTTCCTCTGCCCAATTCAGGGATTCCCTGATATGATTAAAAATAAATTGGTGTATTATTTTCGCCTTGACGCTAAAGTAGGAGCAACCCACGCAACCTGACCCTAATGGCGCCGCTGTGACGGATGGCTACTCCGTAGCCCCCTCCCTGCCTAGCTGGAGCTCCTGGAATGGAACTATGGTGGCGAGTTTCCAAGGGCAGAACTTTATCCGGATATTTCACCCTCTCGCCTCATTGAAGGCTGGAGGGATTTTTTTTGATGCGACGGGAAATGGTGCCGGGGGGCGTATTCAATGAAAAAAATTCTTATCATCGATGAGATCCAGGCATCCAGGCTGGCGTTAAAAAATTCCTTTGGATCAGACTATATTGTCATTGAAGCAGAGAACGGGATGGAAGCTCTCCAGAAAGTGGAGACCGACAATCCGGATATTATTATTCTGGACATGGAAAGATATGAAAATGACGGGCCCGAAATCTGTAAATTACTAAAAGTAAACAACAAAAGCAAATACAAACGTCTTATTCAACTATATAATGTCGTCCAGGAAAAGGAAATTGTTAACGGGTTGCACGCTGGCGCTGATGACTACATGACCAAGCCAGTTAATGTGAATGAATTGCTGGTGAGAGTTGAGACTCACCTGCGTACCAAAGATTACTATGTCGAATTGGATAAGAAAGATCTGCTTATTTTGTTGGAGTTGACCGAACTTATTTCGGTCACCAGAAATCCGAAGAAGATTCTGGAAATTATCGTAGAAAAAATCATTGAAGCCATTGATGTGTCTCGTTGTTCCATTATCAACATTAACGACCAAGGTGAGATGGTTGTTCTCGCTAGTACCGATCTTGAGCCGGGGCAGGAGATCAAACTTGACCTTAAAAACTACCCAGAGATTGAAGCTGCATTAATTACTCAGCGAGCGGTAGTCGTCCAAGACATTAAAAATAATCCGATTATGGCCCCGGTCAAAGATAAAATCAAAGGGCTTTCCGACAAGGCTATTTTTATCGTACCGATCATCAAAAAAAATAACGTCATCGGTACTTTTTTTATGAGAGCTTCTTCTCCTTTAAAAGGGGGGATCACCGAAAGAATATTCAAACTATGCCAGGTAGTCGCTAACCTGTCCGGAAATGCTCTCGAAAATGCTGTCCTGTTTGAGTCGATGCAAACATCTAGAAATCTTCTTGAAGAACTGTCCCTTCGTGACAGTCTGACCAAACTTTATAACCATCAATATTATCACACCCGCTTTGAAGAAGAATTTTCCAGAGCTCAGCGCTATAAACAAGATTTGTCATGTGTTTTCATCGATATCGATGAATTTAAAAGTGTCAACGACCGTTTTGGTCACATCACTGGGGACATTGTTTTGGGGCAGATCGGCCGCCTGATTAAACAGGTTCTGCGTAAGAGTGATATGGCCGCTCGGTATGGGGGTGAAGAGTTCGCCGTTTTGTTGCCAAACACTGGAAGCGAAGGCGCCCACGAGTTTGCCGGCCGGCTTCTTTCTCTCGTGCGGGAGTTGGAAATTCCACAACTCAAAGGAGAACATATAACAATCAGCATCGGCATCTCGACCTACTCTACCGGGAATGTTGGAACCTATGAGGAGTTGCTCCGGGGCGCTGATGTGGCGATGTATCAGGCCAAGGAGTTGGGGAAGGATCGAATTTGCCATGCAACCATAAGGGACCAGCCAAACCTGTTCAAAGAAGGTGCATAGCATCGCCACTACTGCAATACCCTCTCCTGCCGGTTTACCAGTCTCAGCCTGCTGCTGACGATAGCTGGCCGGAGGCGCCGCCCCCCCCTCCTTTCATCCGCCGGAATCACTGCTGTCTCAATAGCCTTTCTTCCCGCTATACAACCTCTCGGCAGATCATTTCCTGGAAGGTGCAGGGCGTTCTTGGCGAGCTGAATTCGTTGACACTCGGGGAAAATATGATTAATTGCTAATGATTTAGTCCCGACCACTATCAAGGAGCCGCCCGCTCCCTTGGAGATGCCATGAACCGCATCCGGATTGCCCTTGTTGGCGTCGGCAATTGCGCCAGTTCCCTGGTCCAGGGAATTCACTACTATCGTGGCCAAGGGGGGCGGGAGGCCGCCGGCCTGATGCACTGGGAGATCGGCGGCTTTCGACCAGGCGATATCGAGGTGGTCGCCGCCTTCGACATCGACCGGCGCAAAGTTGGCCGCGATGTGGCCGAGGCGATCTTTGCCCTGCCCAACTGCACCACCGTCTTTTGCCCGCAGATTCCGGCAACCGGGGTTCTCGTCCGCATGGGACGCCTGCTCGACGGCGTCTCCGACCATATGCTCGACTACCCGGAGGGGCGCACCTTCCTGCCGGCTGTCGACCCGCAACCCTCGCGCCAGGAGGTGGTCGCCGCCCTGCGCGAATCCGGGGCGGAGATCCTGATCAACTACCTGCCGGTCGGCTCCGAAGCAGGCACCCGCTTTTACGCCGAATGCGCCCTGGAGGCCCGCCTGGCGCTGGTCAACAGCATGCCGGTGTTCATTGCCAGCGACCCGGCCTGGGCGCAGCGCTTCGCCCAGCAGCGCCTGCCGATGGTCGGCGACGACATCAAGGCGCAGCTCGGCGCCACCATTACCCACCGGGTTCTGGCCGAGCTGTTTCGACTGCGCGGCGTCGGCCTCGATCGCACCTACCAGCTCAATACCGGCGGCAATACAGATTTTCTCAACATGCTCAACCGGGACCGGTTGCGCTCGAAGAAGACCTCCAAAACCGAAGCGGTGCAGTCGGTCCTCGGTCGGCGCCTGGACGATGACAACATTCACGTCGGGCCGAGCGATTACGTCGCCTGGCAAAATGACCGCAAAGTCTGCTTCATCCGGATGGAGGGGCGGCTGTTCGGGGATGTGCCGATGGATCTGGAGCTGCGCCTGTCGGTGGAGGATTCCCCCAATTCGGCCGGCGTCGTCATCGACGCCATTCGCTGCTGCAAACTCGCCCTCCTTCGCGGTCAGGGGGGGGTCCTCGAAGCCCCTTCCGCCTACTTCTGCAAGCACCCCCCCTACCAGATCCCCGACGAAGAAGCCTGGCGACTGACCGAGGAGTTCATCCACGGCGGCGCGCCGGCGGCCACCGACCGACGAGGCGACCAGCCTGGGCTGGCGGCCAACCCGTAACCCGGGTTCCGACCGGAGGCGTCCCGGTTGCTTTTGCCCGGCTTTGCTGTTTACTGGTCACTGATCATAGCCGACGATTTCGAGGTCTGAATGATTGAAGCGCTGAAATTCTGGAACGAGCCGAACAACCTTTCCCACTGGGATTTCGAGATGGATCCGGAGTGGCGGGAGTTTAGCGACATGACCCGCCTGGCGGCGGTGACGGTGCGGCAGCTGTGTCCCGAACTCTGTCTGGTCCTGGGGGGGATCTCCCCCATAGATGAGCGCTTTATCCGCTTGCTGGCGAGCTATGGCCTTCTCGATCAGCTCGACGCCGTTGCCGTCCACGGTTTCCCCCTCGACTGGAACCACTGGCGGTTGGACGAATGGCCGGCGAAGGTCGCCAGCATCGAGGCGATTACCGACCGGCCGGTGTGGGTGACGGAAGTGGGGGTGTCGACCTTTGGTGCCGACGAGGTGCAGCTGTTCGGCCTCCAGCGCACGACCGAACTGCTTCTCGGGCGGGTCGAGCGGATCTTCTGGTACAGCCTGTTCGATCTCCCCCCGGCCTGGGGGGCGACCACCCGTCACAAAGAGAGCGAGGGGAGCGCCTATTATCGGCACTTCTACATGGGGTTGATCCGGGCCGACGGCACCCCGAAACCGGCCATCAACCATTTCAACCCGGCTCTCGGCATCTGTCAGTGGTTCCACTTCGAAGACCCCCGACTGGCCAGCGCCATCGACTGGCTGCGTCGCCTGGGGGTGAAAAAGCTGCGAACCGGCATCAGCTGGGCCGACTGGCATCGGCCGGGGGCTCTGGAGTGGTTCGACCGGCAGATGCACGCCCTGCAGGAGTTCGACCTGACGGTGACCCTCTGCTTTACCCCCCCTTCCCGGGGTCGGCGCTCTTGCCACACCAGCCCGCCCCTGGCCCTGGAGGAGTTCGCCTGGTTTGCCGCCGAGGTGGTGCAGCGCTATGTGGTGCCGGAACGGGCCTCCCAGCTACTTTCCTCTCCAACCACGAAGAAGCAGCAGGAGCCGACGCTGTGGCCGTCTTCCTGCTGATTCGCCACGCCGACAACAATACCGTGGGGGAGAGTATCGCCGGCCGCCTCCCCGGCATTCATCTCAATGCTCATGGGCGTCGGCAGGCCGAGTCGCTGGCCGAGCGTCTGGCCGGCACCCCTCTGGACGGGGTCTTCAGCAGTCCGCTGGAGCGAACCCGGGAGACGGCGGCAACGATTGCCGGGCGGCAAAGAGTGGAGGTGGAGATTTGTCCGGGGTTGCTGGAGATCGACTACGGTGAATGGGCGGGAGTCCGGTTTTGCGACCTCGAGTCCGACCCTCGTTGGCGCCAGTTCAACACCTTTCGCAGCGGCACCCGGGTCCCTGGCGGTGAGCTGATGGTTGAGGTGCAGGCGCGCATGGTCGGTGAAATGGAAGAGCTGCGCCGCCGCTATCCGCACGGGACCCTGGCTCTGGTCAGTCACGGCGATCCGATCAAGACCGCCATCGCTCATTACGCCGGCTTCCCCCTCGACCTGATGCGCCGCTTCGAAATCAGCCTCGCCTCGGTCAGCGTGCTGGAAATCAACGACCATGGGCCGCAGATTGTGTCAATCAACAGTCTGGAGGGGGTATTGAGGTAAGCCCTTGAAAACGACCATCTTCAATGCCAACGATAGCCCCGGAACGATTGCCGCCCTGGCGCCGTGGTTCCATAACCTGCATCTGCCGGACGGCAGTCAGACCGCTCCGGATCACCCCCTAGGCGATTTCCCGCGCTGCAAATGGGCCCAGATCGCCCCTGGTCTTCCCGCCGATCTGACCGGCTGGGAGGTGCTCGATCTCGGCTGCACTGCCGGATTCTACAGTTTCGAACTGGCCCGCCGAGGCGCCCGGGTGACCGCCATCGACCGCAACCCCCACTACCTGGCCCAAGCCCGCTGGGCCGCCGCCCAGTATGGGCTGGAAGACCGGATCGATTTTCAGCAACGGCAACTCTATTCATTGGCCGACTGCCGGAAGAGTTACGACCTGGTCCTGTTTCTCGGCGTCTTTTACCATCTGCGCTACCCCCTGCTCGGTCTCGACATCGTCTCGCGGCTGGTGCGCCGGCTGCTGGTTTTTCAGACCCTGATGCTGCCGGGAGAAGAGGTCTGCGCCACCGACGACCCGGGAATCTTCGGCGGTGAGCTGTTGTCTGATCCGGGGTGGCCGAAGATGGCCTTCATCGAGAAGCGGCTCGCCGACGACCCGACCAACTGGTGGATCCCGAACCATGCGGGAGTCGAAGCGATGCTGCGCTCGAGCGGCCTGCGGGTAATCCAGCGCCCCGGCCCGGAAATCTACCTCTGCCAGCCCGACCCCGAAAACCTCTCCTGTGCCGTCACCTGGAACCGGGAAGAGTTCGAAGCGGCAACCGGAAATGAGGCCCGAGGCAAGGGCTAGAGGTTAAAACTCAAAACTCAAAAAATGCCTCTCTCAACGGCCCACAAAATCCTTCTCTGCCTGCGCTACGGCATCGGCGACCTGGTGATGGAGTTGCCAGCCCTGGACGCTGTGCGGGCGGCGACTCCAGGGGCTCAACTGACCGCCATTGGGGCCCGGCCGGCCATCGAACTGCTGGAAGGGGACCGGCGCATCGATACGCTGCTGGCGCTGCAGGATTTTGGCCTCACCCACTGGGGAGATGGCGGGACAGCGCAGAGTTGGGGGGAGATCAGGGGCTGGCTGCGGCGGGAGAATTTCGATGCGGTGCTCGACCCCTCCCATGCTCCGCCGGGGTTGGCGGAAGCGATCTGGAAGCATGGCGCGACCATTTACGACGCTGGCACCGAGGCCCAGGATCGAGTCCTGCAAGCCGGAAGGGGAGGGGCGGCCGCGGTGCGGGCTTCGGTCGCCGCCGGCTGGGGGTTGCCTCTCCCCCCTTCGGCCCGCCCCCGGATCGTTGGGCGGCCGGACGAGCTTGCCTTTGCGAGGCGCTTCCTGCGCCAAAAGGGGTTAGGGGATATTGCGCCGATTGGCCTCTCCCCCGTCGCCTCTTCCCCCCTGAAACGCTGGCCGATGGCACGCTTTGCCGAGCTCGTCGAGCGGTTGGCGGCGATGACCTACGCCCCGCTGCTCCTCTTTTACGGCCCGCAGGAGGAGATCGGCGCCGCCTTGCAATCGATGCTGCGCGACCGTCTCCCGCTGGTGGCCGTCGGCGCCCTCCATTTGCGGGCGGTGGCGGCCCTGCTTGCCGCCTGCCGGCTGTTCATCGGTCACGATACCGGCCTGATGCATCTGGCGGCCGCCGTCGGTGCCCCGGTGGTCGCCCTGTTTGGCCCAACCAGCCCGGATATCTATCTCCCTTCCCAGGTGCCGGCGGTCGGAGTCGGCGGCCGTGATGACTGCCCCTGGCGCACCACCTGGGCCTTTGGTCCCTCTAAATGTCTGACTGAAGGGGGCTGCCTCCATGACCGGCGCAGCTGCATCGACGAGGTGGAGGTCGAGCAGGTGCTGGCGGCCATCTCGAGCCTCGATATCGAAGGACGCGCCGACCGGCGGAGACCATCTTTTCGCCCGGGATAGCGGTACTGCGCGGTTCGCCAACCCCCTCTGGAGAGCATTATGCCCCGACCCGCCAACCGTCTCCTCGATCTGACCGAACTGCAGCGCCCCGAATTCCAGCAGGTCATTGCCGAGATGGAAGCCTCCACCGCCCGCGAGGCGATCTCCTATCTGCATCCGAGCAAGCGCTGGGAATATCCGTGGGCTCTGGAGCAGGCCCGACTGGCGCCGGGGGCGACGGTCCTCGATGCCGGTTGCGGCGCCTCGATCTTTCCGATCTATCTGGCGGCTCGCGGTTACCGCGTCTGCGCCTGCGATCTCGGCCTGCCTGGTCGCCTCGACCGCCTGCATGGGGTCGAGGTCGGCTATGTCGGCGCCGATCTCGGCCGGCTCCCCCTGGCGGCGCAGACTTTTGACGCGGTCTTTTGCATCTCCGTTCTCGAGCATCTGCCCCGCCCGGCGATGCCCGCCGCCCTGGCCGAGTTGCGCCGGGTGCTGCGCCCAGGGGGGCGGCTGCTGCTGACCACCGACTTCTGGCGCGACGCCGGTGAGGAACTCTGGTATTGCGGAGAAGGGGAACCCTTTCGGGTCGACTGGAACATTTTCGATGAGGGGCAACTGCGCCAGCTGGTTCTGGCGGCCCCCGGCTGGCGGTTGGCCGGGGAAATCGATCTGAGTGTCGACTGGGAGCGGACGGCCGCCGGCATGCGCCGCTTCCATGGATATCCCTATACCTCGGTGGGGGTGGTTCTGGAGCGCTGCTGAACCGCCTCGGCCCCCGGTTGGGGCAGCAGCTCTTTACTTGACTCGGCGCCGGCTTTGGCTTACTCTCCGGTCGGGCCTTACAACCATGGATCTGCGATGCTTAAGAGTATGACCGGGTACGGCAAAGGGCAAGAGACGGCCGAGGGATTGACCCTGACAGTGGAAATCCGCTCGGTCAACCACCGCTACAGCGACATCACCATCAAGGTGCCACGCTTCCTGATGGCTCTGGAATCAGAGCTCAAGAAGAAGGTCGCCGAGCGCCTGCGGCGAGGGAAGATCGACGTCTTTGTCAACCAGGAGTCGAGCGCCTCGGCTGGTGGCGTGCCGGTACTGAATCTCCCTCTGATGACGGCCTATGTCGCCGTGCTGGAGGAGATGCGGCGGCATTCCGGCCTGCGAGGGGAGATTCCGATCTCTCTGCTGGCGGGGCAACGCGATGTGATCCTGCTGCGCGAAGAAGAGGTGAGCGAAGGGGCTCTGCGCCCCTGCCTGGATGCCGCCCTGAGCCAGGCTCTGGCCGCGGCCGAGAAGATGCGCCTGGCCGAAGGGGAGGCGCTGCAGAACGACATGCAGGGGCGCCTGGTGGTCATCGAAGAGCTGCTGGCCCAGATCGAGTTGCGGGCGCCGCAGATTTCCCGGGAATGGCAGGGGAAGCTCACCGAGCGCCTCGCCCGCCTGGGCGGCGAGATGGCCGTCGATCCCCAGCGGATCGCCCAGGAGATTGCTATTTTTGCCGACCGCTGCGACATCACCGAGGAGGTGGTCCGCTTTCGCAGTCACCTGCAGCAGTTTCGCGCTCTGCTCGAGGCCGCCGAGCCGGTAGGGCGGCAGATGGATTTTCTGGTGCAGGAAATCAACCGCGAAACCAATACCATGGGATCGAAGTCCAATGACGCCGACCTGACGCGCCTGGTCGTCTCCTTGAAAGCGGAACTGGAGAAGGTGCGCGAGCAGGTGCAGAACATCGAATGAGCCGGCAAGGGATCCTCTTCGTCATCTCGGCCCCATCGGGGGCCGGAAAGACCTCATTGTGCCGGGCGATCATTGACTTTTTCCCCGATTTGCGGCAATCTATCTCTTTTACGACCCGGCCAATCCGGGGCGGAGAGCAGGACGGCGTCGATTACCACTTCGTCAGCCGGCCGTCCTTCGAGGCGATGGTCGCCGAAGGAGCTTTCGCCGAGTGGGCGGAAGTCCATGGCAACCTCTACGGTACCGCTTTGGCGACTCTGGAGAGCTGCCGCGACCAGGGACTCGACGTACTCCTCGACATCGACTGCCAGGGGGCGGCGCAGCTTCGGCGCAGCTATTCCGGCGGGGTGTTCATCTTCGTCCTCCCCCCCAGCCTCGAGGAGTTGCGCCGGCGCCTGGAAGGGCGGCAGACCGATCGGCCGGAAGTGATCGAGCGGCGCATTGCCAATGCCCGCACTGAAATCGATGCCGCCGTCGATTATGATTACCTGATCATCAACCAGGTTTTTCCCCAGGCGGTGGAGAACCTGAAAGCTATCATGCTGGCCGAGAGGAGCCGCACCGCGCGGGTGCTGCCGACCCTGCCACAACTTTTTTCCCTCTGAAGCGTCTCCTCCGGCCCTGCCGGGGAGTGACCCTCGAACCTCAGGAGTAGCGAATGGCCCGTATCACTGTCGAAGATTGCCTCAGGGTGATTCCCAACCGTTTTCTGCTGGTCATGGTCGCTGCCAAGCGGGCCAAGCAGTTGTACAAAGGGGGGGCGCCGCTCATCGAGAACAAGGCCGGCAACAAGAAGATCGTCCTCGGCCTGCGGGAGATCGCCGCCGGTAAAATTGACTTCGACTTCTCCACCCGCAAACGCTGATCTATTGCCGGAGGTCGTCGCCTTGCCGGCGGCGACCCTGATGCCCATGTCTGCGTGCCACTTCTCAAGCCCGATCCCCGGCCGGTGCCACTGCGACCGGCCACTTTTTTGCCCGCCAGCTCCGGGTGAGTCGCCATGATCCGTATTGACGACATCCTGGAAAAAATCCTCTCCTACAACCCGAGCGCCGATCTGGACGAACTGCGCAAGGCCTATGTCTTCATGGCCAAAGTGCACCAGGGACAGGTGCGGCTTTCGGGCGAACCCTATCTTACACACCCGATGGAAGTGGCCTACATCCTGACCCAGCTGCGGATGGATGTGGCGACCATCGTCACCGGGCTGCTCCATGACACCATCGAGGATACCCTGACCACCGTCGAGGAGCTGCGGGAGCTCTTTGGCGAGGACATCGCCAGTCTGGTCGACGGGGTGACCAAGATCGGCAAGATCACCTTCCGTACCCGCGAAGAGCGCCAGGCGGAAAATTTCCGCAAAATGCTGCTGGCCATGGCTCGCGACATCCGGGTGATTCTGGTCAAGCTGGCCGACCGTCTGCACAACATGCGGACCCTCGACTTCCACCCGGAAGCCCGCCAGCGCAAGATCGCCCAGGAAACGCTCGACATCTACGCCCCGCTGGCCAACCGGATGGGGATCAGCTGGGTCAAGAGCGAACTGGAGGATCTCGCCTTTCGCTACCTGCACCCGGAGCTGTTCTACGACCTGGTGGCCAAGGTAGCCAAGAAGAAAAAAGAGCGGGAAACCTACATCGACCAAGCGATGGCCCAGATCCGCAGCAAGCTGGCGGAGCACGGCATCGAGGGGGATGTCGCCGGCCGTTCCAAGCATCTTTATTCCATCTACCTGAAAATGGAGCGCCAGGGGATCGACTTCGACCAGGTCTACGACCTGATCGCCTTTCGGGTTCTGGTCGCCTCGGTGCGCGAGTGCTACACCGTACTGGGAATCATCCACTCCTCCTGGAAACCGATCCCGGGGCGGTTCAAAGACTACATCGCCATGCCCAAGGCGAACATGTACCAGTCGCTGCATACCACCGTCATCGGCCCCTTCGGCGAGCGGATGGAGGTACAGATCCGTACCGAGGAGATGCACCAGGTGGCCGAGGAGGGGATCGCCGCCCACTGGAAGTACAAGGAGGGGAAGGCGGGGGCCGAAGGGCGCGACGACCGTCGGTTTGGCTGGCTGCGCCAGTTGCTGGAATGGCAGCAGGAGCTGAAGGATTCCCGGGAGTTCATGGATTCGGTCCGGGTCGATCTGTTCCCGGAAGAGGTCTACGTCTTCACCCCCAAGGGGGACGTCAAGGAGCTCCCCAAGGGGTCGACCCCCATCGATTTCGCCTACAGCGTGCATACCGACATCGGCCATCACTGCTCCGGGGCACGGGTCAACGGCAAGCTGGTGCCGCTGAAGACCGAGCTCAAAAACGGCGACATGGTGGAAGTGATGACTTTGGCCGGTCAGAACCCGAGCAAGGACTGGCTGAAGTTTGTCCGCACGTCCAAGGCCCGCAACAAAATCCGCCAGTGGGTGAAGGCCGAACAGCGGGAGAAAAGTATCGAACTGGGACGCGAGCTGCTGGAGAAGGAGCTGCGCAAGCACGGCTTCAGCTTGAAGCGGGTCCTGGGATCGGAAGATCTGCAGTTCGCGGTGGAAGAGCTCGGTTTTCGGGGGGAGGTCGACCTGCTGGCCGCTCTCGGTTACGGCAAAGTCTCCCTGGGGCAGGTGATCGGGCGGGTCGTCCCGCCGGAAAAACTCAGAACCGAGCCAATCAAGCCTGGGCCGCTGGGTCAGGTGCTGGATAAGATCCGGAAAAGATCGTCCAGTGCGGTCAAGATCCAGGGGGTGGAGGACATCCTGGTGCGTTTCGCCAAATGCTGCAACCCTCTGCCTGGCGACCTGGTGGCCGGCTTTATCACCCGTGGCCGCGGGGTTACCGTGCACACCAGCGACTGCCCCCACGTGCTCGAAGGCGACGCCGAGCGGCGCATCGAAGTGGAGTGGGACCTGAAGAAAAAGGCGACCCGGCCGGCCAAGATCCGGGTCTTCTGCATCGATCAGAAAGGGATGCTGGCCGGTATTACCGGCGCCATCACCCACTGCGAAGCCAACATCATTGCCGCCAATGTCCTCTCCACCCCCGATCACAAGGGGGTCAACACCTTCGAGGTCGATGTCCAGGACCTCGCCCACCTGAACCGCGTCATCGGCGCCCTGCTCAAAATCAAAGGGGTGTACAAGGTGGAGAGGATGCGGAGCTGAGGGTAGGCTTAGTTACACGTAAAGGAGAGTGAATGATGACCTTGCAGAAGATCGAAACCAACCAGGCGCCGCAGGCGATCGGGCCGTATTCGCAGGGGGTGAAGGCAGGGGACTACGTCTTTTTTTCCGGCCAGATCCCCCTCGACCCCGCTACTGGCCAGATGGTGGCCGGCGGCATCGCCGAGCAGGCCGAGCGGGTCATGGCCAACATGGCGGCAGCTCTGAAGGCTGCCGGCCTCGGCTTCGACCGGGTGGTGAAGACGACCATCTTTCTCACCGACCTGGCCGACTTCGCTACCGTCAACGAGATTTATGGCCGGCGGTTCCAGGGGATTTACCCGGCTCGCTCCACCGTGCAGGTGACGGCTTTGCCCAAAGGGGCCGGGATCGAGATCGAGTGGGTCGCCTTTGCGGGGTGATCGTTCGAGGAGAGCGTTTCGGAAGGTCGAACGAGAAGGGGTGGGCCAGGCCCACCCCCTTTTTTTTACAGCGCCTTTTTCACCACGCCGGAGCGAATGCAACGGGTGCAGATCCGCATCGAGCGAACGGTCCCGTCCTGCACGGCCTTGACCTTCTGCAGGTTGGGATACCATACGGTCCGGGTCTTGTTATTGGCATGGCTGACATTATTGCCGGAGCTCGGTTTTTTGCCACAGACTTCACAAATTCTAGCCATCGGACTACCTCCTGGAGATTTGGAACGGATACCTTTACCACTGTTTGTGGTGGTTTGCAATAATTTTCCCGAAAAATGACGATCAGGGCTGTTTCAATTCCCGCAGCAGATGATTGGCCGACGAGAACCCGACCAGAACTTCCCCC
>JACZKF010000267.1 GCA_014860175.1 Desulfuromonadales bacterium
CCCGGCGCCGTGGTCTGGATCTGGTCGATCGCCTGGGGCCGGATCTGGCCGCCCACATCGTGTGTCAGGTAGAACGGGACTACTGGTTGACGCGCAATTTCGCCGGGCGGCTGCAAAAAAGGCGGCAGGACCGCCTGGGGCTCGGGTGGGGCAACCACGACCACCACACGTTCCGCAGCTCCCGCCGCCACTTTGCCCGGCTGGTGGAGCTCTTCTCGCTCCTCGGGTTCCATCTGCGCGAGAGATTCTACGCCGGCGACGAGGCTGGCTGGGGGGCGCAACTGATGGAGAACCCGACGGCCGGCCTGACCCTGTTTCTCGATGTCGATCTGGCGCCTCAGGAAATAGCGACCGATTTTGCCCGGGAGTCGCTCCCCGAGCGCGAAGAGCTCGGAACGGTCGGGATGTGGTGCGCCCTGCACGGCGACTCGATTCTTGGCGCCGGCATGCACCACCTGGCGGCGCAGTTCGATTTCGATCGCCTGGGGGTCGACCTGACCCGGCAGGGGATTGATTTCATGCCCCCCTTCAGTGACTTTCCCTATCTGCGGCAAGCCTTCAGCGTCGCCGAGCGCTGGCCCGTCGAGCCGCGCCGGCTGAGCGGATTGGCGCAGCGCCAGCTCCTCAGCCGCGAGCAGGAGGAGAGGTTCCTCGCCCAGGGGGCGATCGGCAGCCATCTGGAAAATATCGAGCGGCGCGAGGGGTACAAGGGGTTTAACAAGAAGAACGTGAGCGTCATCATCCGACGGACCGATCCGAGGGGGTGAGTTTTGGAAGGATTGGATTTTTTGAATTTATGAATTGCGTCCGTGGTTGGCTCCTGTATATCCTGTAGCCTTCTGTACGCCGACCCTGGAGGTTAATTGATCCTATGGCCAGAAAGATTTTCGTCTCCGCCACCAGCCAGGATTGCGGCAAGACCACCACCAGTCTGTCGCTGCTGCATCAGGCCCGACAGCGTTACCCCCGCATCGGGTTCATCAAGCCGGTCGGGCCGAAACCGATCGATTTTAACGGCCGACGGATCGACACCGACCCGGCGATGATCGCCCAGGTATACGGGCTGGAGCATCTGATCGACGACATGTGCCCGGTGGTGGTGGAGCCGGGAATGACCCAGCGGATGGTCAAGGGGGAGATCTCGGTCGCCGAACTGGAAGGGCGCATCATGCGGGCGGTGGAGCGGCTCGACCGGGAGTGCGACTTCCTCATCGTCGAGGGGGCTGGCCACAGCGGCGTCGGCTCGGTGCTGGGGCTGAGCAATGCCCGGGTTGCGGCGATGGTCGGGGCGCCGGTACTGATGGTCGCCTGCGGCGGTCTGGGGAGCCTGGTCGATGCGGTCAACATGAACCTGGCCCTCTACCGGCAGGAAGGGGCGGAGGTCCGGCTGCTGGTGGCCAACAAGCTGATTCCGGAGAAGCGGGACAAGACCCTGGAGCTGTTGCATCTGGCGTTTCGGGATGCCCCCTTCGAAGTGGTCGGTGGGTTCAACTACCAGCCGATCCTCGCCAACCCGACCCTCAGCCGGATCGCCAAGGTGCTGGGAATCGAAGTGGCCGGCGACCGTCAGGAGCTGATGCGGATCGTCCATCACGTGCAGATTGGCGCCTCGGCGACCCAGCGGGTCGTCGACATGCTGCACGAAGATACCCTGCTGCTGGTCACCAGTTCCCGGGACGAACTGCTGGTGACTCTGGCCAATCTTTACACTACCCCCGAATACCATCCCAAGATCGCCGGCCTGGTGATCCCCGGCAAAACTCCGATGTCCAAGATCACGCAGCAGATCATCGATGCCAGCGGCATCCCCTACCTGCGCATCGGCCGGCGCACCGACCACGTCTTCCTCGCCATCCATGAGGACGTCGCCAAGCTAACCGCCGAAGATGCCGAGAAAATTGCCCTGATCCAGCAACTGGCCAATAAGCGCTTCGACTTCGATCACATCGATCGCCTGTTCGCCCCCTAGCCCGCTTCCATCCCTTTCACGAAAGGGTCGGCATCTTCCCCTGGCACCGACTGCACAGCTCCGGCCCCTTGCGGTCGCTCTCTTCCAGAGTGGTGGAGAAGAACATGGCGCACAGTTCGTCCTCGCAGTGGCCGAGACCAAGCAGATG
>JACZKF010000268.1 GCA_014860175.1 Desulfuromonadales bacterium
GCCCCTTGGTCAGCCGGGCACCGAGCTGGATCTTCATCGGCGCCTTGCTGCGGCGCAGGGCCTGGGCGTCGGTGTTGGCGGCGATGAACTCCACCCCCTCGATTTGCGCCTCGATCATCGTATTGACGGCGTTGTTGCCACCGCCGCCGACGCCGATCACCTTGATTCTGGCTCGCTGGTCCACATTTTCATCGAATTCGAATGCATACTCTTGGGCCATGGTTCCCTCCCAGGTCATTGATCCCGAGGCTCCGCTCCCCGGGCATTGCCGATAAACCGCCTAAATACTCAAAAAACAGACACTCAAAAGAACTCTCCGAACCACTCTTTCATCCTCCGGACCACGCGGTCGAAGACATTTTCCTGACCGATGGTGAAGTTGCGGGACTGCAGGTTGCGGCTGCCGTATTTGACCAGACCGACGCCGGTGGCGTAGACCGGGGAGTTGACCACGTCGATCAGCCCCCCGATGTCGCGCGGCAACCCGCGCCGCACCGGCAGATTGAAGATCTGCTCGGCCAGTTCCGGCATCCCCGGCAGAATCGAGGTGCCGCCGGTGATCACCACCCCGGAGGCAATCAGCTCTTCGAAACCGCTCTTGACGATCTCCCGGTTGACCAGAGTGAAGATCTCTTCCACCCGCGGCTCGAGGATCTCCGCCAGCAGCTGCCGCGACAGGACCCGCGGTTCGCGGCCGCCGACCGAGGGGACTTCGATCGTCTCGTCCTTGCCGACCATCGAGGTCAGGCAGCAGCCGTAGGCGTGCTTGATCTTCTCCGCCTCGGCCATCGGCGTGCGCAGACCGACGGCGATGTCGTTGGTCAGGTGGTTGCCGCCGAGGGAGAGGACGGCCGTGTGCTTGATCGCCCCGTCGACATAAATGGCGATGTCGGTGGTGCCGCCGCCGATGTCGATCAGCGCCACCCCCAGCTCCTTTTCGTCGGGAGAGAGGACCGCCTCGGCCGAGGCGAGCTGCTCGAGGACGATGTCAGCGACGTCGACGTTGGCCCGGTTGCAGCTCTTGATGATGTTCTGGGCGCTGGCCACGGCGCCGGTGACGATATGCACCTTGGCTTCCAGGCGAACCCCGCTCATCCCGAGCGGCTCCTTGATGCCGTCCTGGTCGTCGATGATGAACTCCTGGGGGAGGATGTGGATCACCTCGCGGTCCATCGGGATGGCAATCGCCTTGGCGGCATCGATGACGCGGCGGATATCGTCGTTGTTCACCTCCCGGTTCTTGATGGCGATCACCCCCTGGGAGTTGAACCCCTTGATGTGCCCGCCGGCAATGCCGGTGAAAACCGTTTTGATCTCGCAGCCGGCCATCAGCTCCGCCTCTTGCAGCGCCTTGCGGATGGCGCCGACGGTCGCCTCGATGTTGATCACCACCCCTTTGCGCATCCCCTTGGAGGGGCTGGTGCCGATGCCGACGATGTCGAGCCCTTCCTCGGTCAGGTTGCCGACGATGGCGCAGATTTTGGTAGTGCCGATATCCAGCCCGACGATCAGGTTTTCTCTCCTGGTGGCCATTTCAATCCCTTTCCCGGGGAGACTACCCCTTGCCTGTGATTAATTTCCGGTCGAGCCGAACGATGACCCGGTCCGCCACGTTCAGATCGATATATTTGAGAGTCGCCAGCTTCGTTTTGATCTCCGGATAGATCCGCTCCAGGCGGTCGAGCTTGCCGGCGAAATGACTGAATCCCAGCCGCACCGGCACCCCCCCCTCCAGAGTGATCAGCAAAAAGCCTTCGTCCTGGTCGATGTGGAGCTCTGAAATCTCGGCCAGAGTGAACTGCCGGCGCCCCGAGAGCTCCTGCAGCAGACCCATCGCCTCGATCAGCTGCTGACGGGCTTCGGCCGGCTTCTCCAGCAGGAACTTGCGGTCGATACCGGTCACCACGGGAAAGTCGAGGCGATCTTCGCTATCGAGCATTTTGAACACCTCGCCGGAGGCGTCGAGGTAATAAAGGTAGCCCAGATTGATGACCGCCAGCGGCTGCCGCTCGGTGATCCGGATGCGCACCTGACGGGGCAGAATCCGTTCGACCCGGGCGGTGGCAATCCAGGGCTCCTCTTCGATCTTGTTGCCGATCCCCTGCAGGTCGAGATCAAAAATATTGGTCCCGGCCTGGATATCGGAGAGGCCGAGGACCTGTTCGGTGGTGACCCGTTGGTTGTTTTCCACCTGCACGGCTTCAATGCGGAAATGCTCGGAGGCAAACAGCAGCCGGGAGATCAGCACCCCCCCGCTGACCGCCAGCCCGAAGCCGGCCACAATGACTCCCAGGCGCACCCCGATCCGGAAGAGCTTCTTCCAGTCGAGCGGCGCCCGTTCTTTCTTGCGCCGGTTGGTTTTGACTTTCCCCGCCTTGGGGAATTTCAGGTCATGCACCTAAGCGTCCTATTATAAGTTTTGCTTCCTGAAATTTGAATTAAAATCATTCTAAAATCCGTGATCCCAACTGCTTTTACTTGTTCAATCCGGCCCCGGCCAGAATTCGTTGCACCAGATCGGTGAAATTCAACCCCGCAAACTGCGCCGCCTTGGGCAGCAGGCTGGTTTCGGTCATCCCCGGGATGGTGTTGACCTCCAGGCAGAAAAATTCCCGCTCGCGCACCATGAAATCGACCCGGGCGGCGCCGGCACAGCCGATGACCCGATAGGCCTCGGCCGCCGCCTGCTGCAGCCGCTCATACAGGGAGGCCTCGAGTGGCGCAGGGAGCAGGTACTCGGTCTGGCCGGCCGTGTATTTGGCGTGAAAATCGTAAAACCCCCCTTTGGGGACCACCTGGATGATCGGCAGCGGCTCGCCGTCCAGAACCCCCACCGTCACCTCGCCCCCTTGGATGAAGTCTTCCAGCAGCACCACCGGGTCGTACTTGAGCGCCGCTTCGACCCCCTGGAACATCTCCTGCGGGTCGCGGACAATGGAGATGCCGATAGTCGACCCTTCCCGGGCCGGCTTGACCACCAGCGGGAAGTGCTGGCAGCGCTCCAACAACCCCAGCGGATCTTCCCCACGGTGAAAGACGACAAAGGACGGGGTAGGCAGCTCGTGATGCAGCAGCAGTTTTTTCGTCGTCACCTTGTCCATGGCCACGGCCGAGGCGAGGACGCCACTGCCGGTGTAGGGGATACCCAGGAGCTCAAGCATCCCCTGGACCGTACCGTCCTCACCGAAGCGCCCATGCAGGGCGATAAAAGCGACCTCCACCCCTTCGGCGACCAGTTGCGCCGGCAGGTCGCGACCGGCATCGATACCGACCGCCATGTAACCGGCCGCCTGCAGGGAGTTGAGGACGGCGGCGCCGGTGCGCAGAGAGATTTCCCGCTCGGCCGACAGCCCCCCCAGCAGCACTCCGATTTTTTTCTTTTTCAACTCTTCCCGGGTCATACGCTTCTTTGCTCCTGTAACCGTCGAAGCAGATCCTCGCCGACCTGCCAGCCGTTGCCGGCGCCGAGGGTGATGACGGTGTCCCCTTCGCGCACCGTCGCCAGCAGATGGTCGAGGGCCGCTTCCCGGCTGCCGACATAGTGGGCGTCCTTGTGCCCATGGCCGGCAATCCCTTCGGCCAACGAGGAGGAGCTGATCCCTTCGAGCGGCTCTTCACCCGCCGCGTAGATATCGAGCAGGACCAGATGGTCGGCCTGGTAGAAGGCGGTGACAAACTCGTCGAACAGCGCCGCGGTGCGGCTGTAGCGGTGCGGCTGGAACACCACCACCAGCCGGCGATTCCAGCCGGCGCGGGCGGCGGCCAGGGTCGCCTTGATCTCCGCCGGGTGATGGCCGTAATCGTCGACCACCATGACGCCAGCGCTCTCGCCTTTGATCTGAAAGCGCCGCTGCACGCCGCCGAAGTCATGCAGTCCTTCGGCGATGCGGGCAAAGGGGATCTCCAGCTCCATGCCGACGGCGATCGCCGCCATGGCATTGAGGACGTTGTGGCGCCCTGGCATCTGGAAGGAGACCCGCCCGAGTTCCTGACCGCGGTGATGCACGGTAAAGGCGGTGCGCTCCCCCTTGTGCTCCACCTCGGTGGCGCTGAAATCGGCCTGGGCGCTGAAGCCGTAGGTGACGAAACGCTTCTTCAGCTGCGGGATCAGCGACTGGATATTGGCGTCGTCCAGACAGAGGACTGTCAGGCCGAAGAACGGAACTTTGTTCATGAATTCGATGAAGCTGCGTTTGATCTCATCGAGGTCGCTGTAAAAATCGAGATGATCGGCATCGATATTGGTGACCACGGCGATAGTCGGCGACAGCTTGAGAAAGGAGCCGTCCGACTCATCGGCTTCGGCCACCAGGAACTTCCCCTGCCCCAGTTTGGCGTTGGAACCGAAGGCATCGAGGCGCCCGCCGATGACCGCCGTCGGGTCGATACCGCCGTGCACCAGCATGGTGGCGACCATGCTGGTGGTGGTGGTCTTGCCGTGGGTGCCGGCGATGGCGATGCCGTATTTCATCCGCATCAGCTCGGCCAGCATCTCGGCCCGGGGGATGACCGGAACCATCCGCCGGTTGGCCTCCACCACTTCCGGGTTGCCGGGGCGCACCGCCGTCGAGGTCACCACCACGTCGGCGGTGGCGACATTTTCCGCCCGGTGGCCATAGGAAATCTCCCCCCCCATGGCGGCCAGGCGACTGGTGATTTCCGACTCCTTCAGATCCGAGCCGGAGACCTGATAACCCAGGTTGAGCAGCACCTCGGCGATCCCGCTCATGCCGATGCCGCCGATGCCGACAAAATGTATTTTGCGAATTCTTCCGTACATATCGTGAACCTTAAGTGCGTAATGAGTGATGAGTGATCTGTGATGTGCAGTTCTCCGACATCACGCCTTGGCCTTCATGATGGTCCGGCATTCCCTCAGGATCAGATCGGCGGCGCCGCGTCGGCCGAGGGAGTGGGCGGTGTTGGCCATCACCAGCAGCCGCTCGCGGTCCTGCAGCAGAGCGCCGATGAGACGGGCCAGATAGTCGGGTCTGAGCTCCTCCTGCGGCAGCATCAGGGCCGCCCCGCGGCGCGCCAGGGCCCGGGCATTGGCCGTCTGGTGGTCGCCGGCGGCGTGCGGATAGGGGATCAGGATGGCGGCGCGGCCACAGGCGGTCAGCTCGGCGATGGTGGTCGCTCCGGCGCGGCAGAGCACCAGGTGGGCCCGGGCATAGGCATCGGCCATGTCGTGGATGAATGGCACCACCTTCGCCCCCTCCCAGCCAGCCTGGCGATAGCCCTCGCGCACGCTCTCCAGATCGTCGACCCCGCTCTGGTGCAAAATTGCCAGGCGGCCGCGAAACTCCTCCAGCAGCGGCAGCGCCGCAATCACCCCCTGGTTGATCGCCCGGGCTCCGCGGCTGCCGCCGAAGACCAGCAGCAGCGGCTGCTGCTCCGGCACCGGCGGGCACTCTTCCATCCCGCGGCGCAGGGGGTTGCCGGTCAACACCGTGCGGCCGCGGTGAAAGGCGCAGTCGGCCTCGATGAAGGAGAGGCAGACCCGGTCGACCCAGCGGGCCAGCAGGCGATTGGTCAGCCCCGGGCAGGCGTTCTGCTCGTGGATCAGGGTCGGATAGCGCCGCAGTCTCGCCGCCGCCAGCACCGGCGCCGAGGCGTAACCGCCGACCCCCACCACCACGTCGGGGCGAAAACGACCGAGAATGCCGAGCGACTGGCGCAGGCTGCGGACCATCTGCGGCGCCAGGGCGGCCTTGGCCAGCCACGGCTTGCCGACCAGGCCGGCGATGTCGATCAGTTCCAGCGGCAGGCGCAGTTCGGGGAGGACCCGGGCCTCGATCCCCCGGGCGGTGCCGACGAACAGCACCTCGGAGCCGGGCTCGACCTCCAGCAGCCGCTGGGCCAGGGCTACGGCCGGGAACAGATGGCCTCCGGTCCCCCCTCCGGCCAGCAGCAGCTTCATCGCACCTCCCCCGGGCCCCGGCTGGAGATATTGAGCAAGATCCCCATCGCCAGCAGTGTGGTCAGCAAGCTGGTGCCGCCATAGGAGATAAAGG
>JACZKF010000269.1 GCA_014860175.1 Desulfuromonadales bacterium
CTGTTCCACCAGTACGCCCTGGCGGTGCAGGTGGTCTCCTTTCAGCTGCTGTACGCCGCCGTCGGCGCCTACTACGTCGGGCGCTCCGCCAGCGATGACGCCAGGGAAAGGGGGGAGGGGCGATGATCGTGCCGATGTCGCATATCCTGATCTTCTCCGCCCTGATGTTCTTTCTCGGCTTCGCCTGCGTGCTGGCGCGGCGCAACCTGATCATGATCCTGATCGGGGTGGAGATCATGCTCAATGCCGTCGGCGTCACCCTGGTCGGCGCCTCCGCCCTCTGGCGGCAGGTCGACGGCCAGATCTTCGTCATCTTCCTGATGGCGATGACCAGCGCCGAGGTCTCCATCTCGCTGGCGATGGTCGTCTATCTCAGCCGACGCAAAAAGACCCTGGAGGCGGACGCCTTCAACGAGATGAGCGGATGAACCCGCAGTGGCTCTTCCTCATTCTGCTCCTCCCGCTAGGCGGAGCGGTCGTCAATGCCCTGGCCGGGCAGAAGCTGCCGCGCCGGCTGGCCGAAGCGGTGGCGGTCGGGGCGGTCGCCCTGGCCACCGTCGCCACCCTCGTCCTGTGGCCGCTGGCGGCCGGGGAAGGGGCGCGGGCGACCCTCTACACCTGGCTGGCGACCAGCGACCTGCGGGTGCCGGTGGAGATCGTTTTCGATCCGCTGTCGGCGTCGATGACCCTGATGGTCACCTTCGTCTCCACCCTGATCCACCTCTACGCCGTCGGCTACATGGCCGGCGAGCGCGATTACGCCCGCTTCTTCTGCCTGCTCAACCTGTTCGTCTTCGCCATGCTGACCATCGTCCTGGCCGACAACCTGCTCGTCCTCTTCCTCGGCTGGGAAGGGGTCGGCTTCTGCTCCTACGGCCTGATCGGCTACTGGTACCAGCAAAGCGCCAACGCCGATGCCGGCCGCAAAGCGTTCCTGGTCACCCGCACCGGCGATGTTTTCCTCGGTATCGCCCTGCTGTGGCTCTTCGACCGCACCGGTACCCTGAACATTGCCGAGATCAACCTCCTGGCCCCCGATTTCGGCCCGGCCACCCTGTTCGTCCTCACCTTGCTGCTGCTCGGCGGCGCCTGCGGCAAGTCGGCCCAGCTGCCGCTGATGACCTGGCTCCCCGATGCCATGGCCGGCCCGACGCCGGTGTCGGCGCTGATCCATGCCGCCACCATGGTCACCGCCGGCGTCTACCTGCTGGCCCGCCTCTTCCCCCTGGTCTCCCTCTCCCCCGGGGGGATGGCGGCGATCGCCGTCGTCGGCGCCGTCACCGCCCTCTACGCCGCCACCTGCGCCCTGGCCCAGCGGGAGATCAAGCGGGTGCTCGCCTACTCGACCATGAGCCAGGTCGGCCTGATGTTCCTGGCCATCGGCGCCGGCACTGTCGCCGGTGCCCTGTTCCATCTGCTCACCCACGCCTTTTTCAAGGCGCTGCTCTTCATGGGGGCCGGCTGCATCATCCATCTGACCGGTGAGAACGACATCTACCGCATGGGGGGGGTGGCCCGCCAGCGGCTGCTCTTCTGGACCTTCCTCGCCGGTGCCCTCTGTCTGGCCGGGGCTCCGCTGACCGGCGGCTTCTTCTCAAAAGATGCCATTTTCCTGGCAATCATGGTCAAGCGTGACCTTTTCAATTACTCCCTGTTGGCTCTCGGGCTCCTCACCACCTTGCTGACCGTCATCTATACGTTTCGCCTTCTCTACCTGGTCTTCGCCGGCGAGCCGCGGCAGGCGCCCGAGGGGGGTCACCACCTGCCGGCGGTGATGCGCTGGACTCTGCCGCCGCTGGCGATCCTCGCCCTTTTCGGCGGGGTTCTCAATCTCCCGCCGGCCTTCGGCTGGGGTGGAGCGCTCTCTCTGTTCCTCGGCCCGCAGGGGGGGGAGGAAGTCCACGCCCCGCTCCCGGTCGAACTGGCGCTGGTCGCAATCACCACCCTGCTGCTGGTGGTCGGCTGGCTGTTCGCCCGCCGCCGGTATCTCCCTTTCCGCGGGGAGCAGCCGACGGCCGGCAAGCTCTTTTTTCTCCACGGCTGGCAGGCCGATCGCCTGGTCGACGCACTGGTCGTCCATCCCTTTACTATTCTGGCCGGAGTCTTCTGGCGCCGTGGTGACAAGCAGGGGATCGACGGTCTGCTGGAGGGGAGCGGCCGGGCCCTGATGACTCTGGGCGGTCTCCTGCGCCGCGCCACCACCGGCCGCCTGCACTCCTACCTGGCCGGCTTCGCCTGGGGGTTGGTGGTTTTGCTCTTGTGGATGGCAGCCTATGTGTTCTGAACCGGAAAATCGTTTCACGCGAAGGCGCGAAGGACGCGAAGAAGATCTCCGAAAGACTTTTCGCCTCGGTTCTCTTCGCGATCTTCGCGGCTTCGCGTGCGAAATACCAAGGGGAAATAATCATATGAACCCGCACCCGAAAGAGCAGCTTTGAATTTTCCGTGGCTTTCCACCCTCATCTTTCTGCCGCTGGCGGCGGCGGGTCTCTGTCTGCTGCTGCGGCATCACCCGGGGGTGAGCCGCTGGCTGGCGCTGGTGGTGACCGGGGCGGTGCTGGCGGTGACCATCGGGCTGTTCGTCGCCGCCGATGGTCGGGGGGGGTGGCTGCTTTATGAGGATTACCCCTGGATCGCCCCCTTCGGCGTCCGCTACACCCTCGGCCTCGACGGCATTTCCCTCATCCTGGTGCTGCTGACCGGCTTGACCCAGTTGCTGGCGATCCTCGTCTCCTGGCGCCGCAAGTACCAGGTGGCGATCTTCTTCGCCATGCTGCTGTTCATGGAGGGGGGGATCATGGGGGTCTTTCTCTCCCTCGACCTTTTTCTCTTCTATCTGTTCTGGGAAGTGATGCTGATCCCGATGTTCTTCCTCATCGGGGTTTGGGGGCACGGCCAGCGGGTCTACGCGGCGGTCAAGTTCTTCATCTTCACCATGGCCGGCAGCCTGCTGATGCTGCTGGCCATCATCGCTCTCTACCTGCTGCACGGCCAGCAGACCGGCGACTACACCTTCTCCCTGGCCGCCCTGCAGCAGACCGCCGTGCCGGCCCATCTCGAGCCGTGGCTGTTCGCCGCCTTCCTCCTGGCCTTCGTGGTCAAGGTGCCGCTGGTGCCGCTGCACACCTGGCTCCCTGACGCCCACACCGAGGCCCCCACCGCCGGCTCCCTCGATTTGGCCGGCTTGCTGCTCAAGACCGGCCTCTACGGCCTGGTCCGCATCGCCTTTCCCCTTTTTCCGGAGATGACCCAGGCGGTGCTGCCGCTGCTGGCGGTGCTGGCTCTGGTCGGCATCTTTTACGGCGCCTGGATCGCCTACGCCCAGACCGACGCCAAGCGGCTGGTCGCCTACTCTTCGGTCTCCCACGTCGGTTTCATGGTGCTCGGGCTGGCCGCCTGGGACAGCTTGGCCATGGAGGGGAGCTTGTTGCAGATGTTCAACCACGGGGTGACCACCGGTGCCCTGTTCATCATGATCGGCATGATCCAGCACCGGGCCGAGACCCGGGAGATCGGCCATCTCGGCGGCATGTGGGGGAAGATGCCGGTCCTGTCCGCCTTCTTCCTCTTTTTCTGCCTCGCCTCCCTCGGGCTCCCCGGGCTGAACAATTTCGCCGGCGAGATCCTCATCCTCCTCGGCACCTTCCGGG
>JACZKF010000270.1 GCA_014860175.1 Desulfuromonadales bacterium
GATCGGGACCGTAGCTGGCTCCGGCCGCCTTCCCCAGCCCCGCCCCGGCGATGCCGTGGCAACCGAGGCAAGGCGCACCCCCTTGTTCAAAAGGGGCGGTCCCGACATACAAAGCCTCCCCGTGGAGCCGATTGCCGGTCACCAACTCCTGAGCGGCCAGGGGGGCTGCCAGCAGCAGCAACGTCGCTATCCCCATCACCGTCCATCCTCTTTTCCTACCCATCGCTCACCTCCCTGGCGTTCCTGGCTGGCCCCTCGGCAGCTGGCTCTTCTTCCATCGTATGGGTTGCTTATAAAACAATTTTTTATCGATTGAATTGACGCAGATCAAAAACCGGGATTTCCCCCCTTGTGGCTGGTTTAATTCTCTTTTGAGAATAGCACCTCGAATTTTCCAATGGCCGGAATGGCCGAGAAAAACCCCAAAGTTCCTTAAAATTGTGCAGCTTTTTCAGGTAAGCCGGGGAAGGGGGTTTTGCTCGGGGAGTATAAGCCACTTGGAACCAGGCCCGGGGGGGCTAGTCCAGATCAGGGATGGCGAGGTTGGCGGCGTTACGCTGCAGTTTTTCCCAGAGGCATTTGCGCGAAATCCCGAGCGCCTCGGCGGTCTCCACTTTTTTGCGCCCGTGGAAACGCAGGGCCTGATCGATGTATTCGCGTTCGAATTCGCCCAGGGCTTCCTTCAGCGACCGCCCGGGAATGAAGGGGGGTCCTGCTGGACGCGGCCGGCCGGCGGGGGTCAGCGACAGCCGCAGTTTCTGGTTCTCCGTCGACAGTCGCCACTGCTCGGTAAAATCCCGACTGATCAGCAAGGTGCCAAGGTAAGCATCGTCTTCGCCCAAGACCGGCGAATAGGTCTCTTCCAGCCAGCGCTTCGGGGTCCGGACCAGTCGGCGGCCGGTGACGATCTTGGCCTCCCGCAGGCCGGCCAGCAACTCCCGGATTTCCCGTTGGGCCGAGGAGGGGCAGAGATCGAAAAAGGAGCGGCCGATGGCCGCGTCGGCCGGCACCCGGCGCAAACGTTCGGCGGCCGGGTTGCAGAGCCGGACGATGTGGTCCGCATCGAGAAAGATCACTCCCTCGGCCAGGGTGGTGATCAGCGTCTGGAAGATCGCCAGGGGCATCTGCGGCATCGCAACTCCTCACCCGCACCTGTTCAACGGGCAGACCGGTTGCTGCAGAATAGCAAAACCCCAAGCTTTTTTAAAAATAAAATGATGTTTTGTTCAGAAAAAAGGCCAGCCCTGGAAAAATTCCAAGGCTGGCACAAACTTCGAGTCCCTGCCGGCAGGCGAGGTGCCGCAGGTGCACCGGCAGAGACTCTTTTGCTTTTGTTTGTATCAGGTTTTTCCCGCAGCGCAATATTGCTTGATATTAATTAAATACCAATTAAAATACTACCTGACCTCATGCAGTGGAGAGTTCCCAATGAAGTACCCCCGCTTCTTCATCGGCGAGCGCGTAAGCCGCTATCGTCGCCTGCGCCCGCGCACTGTCGTCCGTATCTCCCAGAATCAAGACACCTTCTGGTATCGCCTCCTCGGCCCCGGTGGCCAGGAAGAGACCTGCTGGGAACAGGAACTCCGCCGGGGTTAACGACAGGCAGGCTCATCCCGATTCCATTTCCTGACCACGACAGGACACCTCTGCCTCATCTCGCCAATGGGTGCGGAGCCCTCCGCTCGTCCACCGCTCCCCCCCAGGAAGCGGAACATTAACTTTTGCACCGGGCCGAGTTCTCATGGTAGCCTGAGTGCCGATTGGTGCATTTTCCCCACGGATGCCACTTCACCACGGGCCCCACCCATGAATTCCAGCCTCAGCCTGAAATTCGTCGTCGGTTGCAGCCTCACCTTGCTGACCGCTCTCAGCGCCACTTTCTACGTCATCAATGAGCGCCAGGAGAGACTCATTCTCCAGCAGGTGGAGAACGAGGCCCGGGCCGTTTTCCACCAGATCGTCGTGATGCGCAAATGGATCGCCGATCACGGCGGCGTCTTTGTCGAGAAGTTGCCGTGGAAAACACCCATTGCGCATATTTCCGACCCCGGCATCATCGATCAGCAGGGGCGCCACTACGTCCGGGAGACCCCGGCCATGGTCACCAAGGAGTTAGGGAAGTACGCCCGGGACGAGGGGCTTTACTGGTTCCACATCACCAGCTTGCAGCTGCTCAATCCGGAAAACGCCCCGGACGACTTCGAGCGTCAGGCCTTGCTGACCTTTGAACAGACCGGTCCGGGCGAACTCATCACCATCGAAACCGTCGACGATAAGCCTTACCTGCGCTACATCTCACCGCTGCTGGTGGAAGAAGCCTGCCTGCCGTGCCACGCGGAGCAAGGGTATGTGGTGGGCAATATCCGCGGGGCGATCAGCGTCACCATCCCCCTTTCCAAAACCTTCGAGGAAGCCGCCACCAACCGGCGCGGGATGTTTGTCGCCATGCTGCTGGTGGTCGCCGTCCTCAGCGCGGCGATGATCCTGATGATGCGGCAGTTGGTGCTGAGTCCGATGCGAAAGCTCTCGGGGGCGATCCGCCGTTTTTCCGAAGGGCACTATGAAACCGGGACCATTTTACCCACCGGCGACGAATTCGAAGACCTCTCCCGCTCCTTTGCCGACATGGCCAGGCGGATCACCGAGCACCACCACGATCTGCAGGAGAAGATCGGGGCCGCCACCTCGGATCTGGAAACCACCAATCTCAAACTGCTGGAAGCCAACCGCCTGCTCAGCCTCTCCAACGAGCGCAAATCCGATTTCATCGCCCGCGCCTCCCATGAACTGAGAACCCCGCTGACCTCCATCAAAGGCTCCATGGAGTATGTCACCGCCCGCTTAGGTCGCGTCTCCCCTGCTGCGACCGGGGAGTGCCGGCGGGATGAACTGCTGGAGTTTTTCGAGCTGATCCAGAAGAACACCGATCGGCTGATCCGGATGGTCAACACCATGCTCGACCTCGAACGGATCGAAATGGGGGCTTCCGGAGCACTGCAGTTCACCACCGTCGATCTGGCGGAAATCATCGACGAGGGCGTCACCGGCTTCCTTTACGCCGCCGCCCCCCGGAAGATCCAGGTCACTGCCGCCATCCCGGCGATTTTATCGCTGCGCGCCGATGAGGACCGAATCCGCCAGGTGCTCACCAACCTGTTGGCCAACAGCCTCAAATTCGCCCCCGAAGCCTCCACCATCACCGTGCGGGCGCAGGCGGAGGGCGACTCAGTGGTGGTGGCGGTGGAAGATGAGGGACCGGGAATTCCGCTGGCCGAACGGGAGCGGGTGTTCGAGAAATTCTATAAGCTGGGGAGCAAAGAGGGGAGCGGCCTCGGCCTGGCCATCTGCCGCAGCATCGTCGAGGCCCACGGCGGCACCATCGAGGTGACCGACCGGATCGGCGGCGGGGCCTGCGTCTGGTTCAGGCTTCCCACTGCGCCCGCAGGAGGGTAGACGACCATGGATGCGATGCTTCTGGCCATCGATGACGACCAGGATATCCTCAAAGTGCTCAAGGCGAACCTGGAGCTGCACGGCTTCTCTCTCCTCACCGCCGCGACGCTGGCCGCGGCGCGGGCGATCCTGGCCGAGCACCGCCCCGATCTGGTGCTCCTCGATCTGACTCTGCCCGACGGAGATGGCCTGGAGTTCTGCTGTTCCCTGAAGTTGCTGCACCCGCAGCTGCCGGTCATCATGCTGACGGCCAAAGACAAGGTCTCCGACAAGGTGATCGGTCTGGAGCTCGGGGCCGACGACTACATGGTCAAGCCCTTCGAGACCAGCGAACTGCTGGCCCGCATCCGGGCGCGGCTGCGCCAGCTGGCCCCCCCCCCGAGTCACGGGAGCGTGACCGCCGGCGACCTGGAGATCGATCTGCGCAACCAGACGGTCAGAAAGAGGGGGAATGCCGTTCCCCTGACCCCCAAGGAATTCCAGTTGCTGCTCTGCCTGGTACAGAACCGCAACAACCTGGTGAACCGGGAAGAGATCCGCCAGCATTTGTGGAAAGACTCCCGGCTCTACTCCTGGAGCCGGGTAATTGACGTCCACATCCAGCACCTGCGGCAGAAACTCGAAGACAACCCGGCCGAACCGCGGCATATCGTCACGGTCGTCGGCCGAGGCTACCGTTTCGAAGGTTGATCAGGCGGGTGAAAAAGGCCCATCTGCGGCGTTGCCCTCATCTTTCGTCAACGACGTACCTTTCGGTACGCCTTATGACTCATGATTTCGGGCGCCTTGCATCTGGACCTTTTTGACCCGCCTGGAGCATCGAGTTGGATTGACGTGCAGCAGCCCATGCTCCGCGGGGGAGCATGGGCTGTTGTTTTCTGTTCTGTTATCCAGAGAGTCAGCGGCGGATGGCGACTTCCCGCATGCCGCGCAGCTTCTTGACGTGCCCCGGTTCGTGGCAGCCGACACAGTCGGCTGCGTACTTGCGATACTCTTCGTGCCGGTCTTTGTAGATCGGCCGCAGAGCGAGCATCTCCTCGCTCATGTGACAGCCGGCGCAGTTTTCGGTGATCGCCTCCTTGTAGCTCGGCAGCTTGCTGTTGTGGGGATTGACCTTTCCCACCATGGTGAGATAGACCTTGCGCATCCCCTTGGTCTTGTCCGTCAGCATCCCCTTGGTGTGGCAGGAGATGCAGCCGACATCGGGGTGATCGCCATGGTCCCAGGAGATTTTCTCGTAGGCATGGCAGCCGACGCAAAAGTTGTTCGTTGAGGTGAAGGCCATTCCTCCGGCTCCGGCGAAGACGATGACCAGAGCTGCCACCCCGACGATGATCCAGGCTTTTCGACTAAACTTCTTCATAGGCGCTCCTTGCGGAAACTTCCGCCAGCGGGATACTCCCCGCCCGAAGGGTGAGCTCTCGACCGGTTCTCATCAGCGCAGCCGCTGGTTCCCGTCCCAGACCAGATCCGCCTCGGGGAGCTTGGGCAGGTACTTGAGCCAGGGGTGGGAATCGAGGTGAGCCTGGCTCTGCTGGAGCTTGCGGCTGTGATTCATGATCGGGGTCACCAACTGGCCGATGGGGAGATCCAGCTTGGGGGCAATCGCGTAGCCGGTGGCGCGAATCGCCAGCTGGGTCGCCTCGTCGCTGTACTGCTGGGAGGAGGCCAGGGTGTCCATCGCCTTGGTCGGGTTGTGGAAACCGACGCTGTTCTCCGCCGAGACGTAGTCCCAGAACCACTGCCCCTTGCGCAACATCTCCCGGGCCTCGGCCAGCGACTTCTCGTTCACCCCTTTGAACTCGGCCGCCTGCCGCACCGCCTCGTGGGCGCGGACCGACTTCTCCTGGGCGATCAGCAGCTGCTTCCAGACGCTCGTCTGATGAAATTCGACCCGCTTGCGCAGCCAGTCGGGGGTCTTGTCCGTATGGCAGCCGAGGCAGGCCGCCTGCATGCTCTCCTCGCTCTTGAGCGGCGAGGTCCACTGGTGGGAGCTGATGGTGACGTTCTTGCTCTGCTTCACCCGTGGCATGTGGCAATCGGCGCAGGAGACTCCGGCGGCAGCGTGCACGCTGTCGGAATACATCTCATATTCGGGGTGCTGGGCCTTGACCATCGGAGTCTTGGAAACCGCGTGGGTCCAGTCGGCAAACGCCCCCTGGAAACCGTCGCGCTTCGGCTGACCGTTGGCATAGTAGTCGTAAATCTGATCCGGGTTCATCCCGAGGTCCCAGGGGAAGTGGGGCTTGGCGGCCACGCCGTGGTCCTTGGTTTCGAAGTGGTACTCCACATGGCACTGGGCGCAGACCAGCGAGCGCATCTCGTCGCGGGAGGCTTCGCGCCAGTCTTTCCCCTGGCGTTTAAGGGCCTCATCCAGCGGGATGCTGGTGATGACCAGCTTCATCTTGTTTTCCGGATCGTGGCAGTTGGCGCAGCCGATGGCGTGCTCTTTACTGTTGTGGGTCTGGCGCAGGTCATGGAAATTGGAAGACCAGAAGGCGTCCCCCTTCTCTTTGACCAGATCCGGGATGGTGACCACCTTGCAGTTCAGGCAGGTCGCCGGCAGCCCCGCCTTTTCGCTGTAGCGGTCGACGCGGTCAATGTGGAAGACGTCATCCAGGGCGTAGGAGTGGCCGCGGGCCCGTTTGTATTCGTAGCTGAAGGGATAGCCGAGCCACAGGTTCTTCAGGTAGGGCTGGGCATGCTTGTACCCCTGAGGGAGAGGGTGAACCGCATCGTGCTTGTCATGCGGAACCGAACCGCCGAACTCCGTCATTTTGGTGTCGTCGCTGTTCTTCAGATAAAGCTGGTACTGTGGCAGGTTTTTGAAGCGCAGATTGCTCTTTCCGAGCTGTTCCGCTTCGGCCGCCGCCAGGGCGACCCCAGTCCCGGACACCAGCAGTAGTGCGGTCAAGATTGCCGTCCTCTTCCCCATAGCCTCTCTCCTTTGGCAAGTGCGTGGTTGTGCGCCTCCGATCCGTGGCGAACGCTTCTCCCTTGCGGGCTGCCGTCGTTCACCCGGCCTAGCTCATTAGATGGGCTAATCTTACCAACAATCATGTAAAGGTGCTGTAAATGTGCGGTAAAATTGGGCTTCATTCAGCCCGATTCGGAGGATGAGGAGAGATGGGGAGCGGCTTTGAGTTTAATGATGGTCTGGTTTATACTTGGAACTGTGAGTTCAGGTCTTTACTTTTCTGCCATGGGGCGACAACCCTCTTTTGCCAAAGGAGTAAACCATGTACCGCTGCTTTCGAACTCTGTGCCTGACGATGCTGTTGGCTGCCCTCCCTCTCGGTGCTCTGGCCGACGAAATCTTCTCTCTCAAGGTCGGCTATCTCAGCCTGGAACCCAAGGGGAGCTTCGCCTCCAGGGAATCGGGCTTTGATACCCGCATCGATTTTGACGACGACATCAATTTCGGCAAGAGCGAGGAGGTGATGGCCGAGGCAGCCCTGCTGCTCGGCTCCTTCCGCCTCTCCCTCGGCTACCTCCCCCTCAACTTCACCGGCACCTCAACTCTCAACCAGACTCTGATCTTCAACGGCCAGCCTTTTAGCGCGACGGACACCGTCAACGGCGAACTCGACGTCGATCTCTGGGACCTGGGGCTCACCTGGTACCTGCTCAATTTCGACGACCTGCCGGTGCGGCTGCAGCTCGGCCCCGAGCTGTCGGTCAAGGTGCTCGACGGCGACATCACCCTGCAAAACAGAACGACCGGTCTTCGCGAATCGGTCTCCGGCACCGTGCCGGTGCCGACCATCGGCGCCCGAGCCCGCCTCGGACTCGGCGACTTCGTGGCGGTGATCGGCCGGGTCGGCTACGTCGAGTACAGCGACAACTCGTTCCTCGATGCCGACGCCCAGATCGAGTTCTCCCCGATCCCGCTGCTCGGTCTGTTCGGCGGCTACCGCTACCTCGACATTGAGGTCGATGAAGACGACCTGTTCATCGATGCCCGCTTCTCCGGCCCTTACGCCGGCGCCTTTCTTCGCTTCTAAGTAATCGGCATCCACGGCAAAAAGCGACGGCCCCGGAGATAATCCGGGGCCGTCGCTTTTTTCTGGGGACCCCACCTACCCTGTCTGGTCGAGCCAGGAGGGGGGGGTCTCTTCCTCCCGGACCACCACCAGGCTCTTCCACTTGCCGCGTCGGAAACGCCGATAGAAGATGGCGCTGAAGGCGAGGAAGAAGCTGATCAGCGCGAGCCAGGCGGCCTGGGGGGGAAAATCCAGAACCTTAAGAAAGAGATAGAGAATAGGAACCAGCAGCCAGTGCATCGTCACCGAGACGCACATGGCCCAGAAGGTGTCTCCGGCACCGCGCAGGGCGCCGCTGAAGACGACCATTACCGCATCGGCCAACACGTAGAGGGAGGCCAGGCGCAGCAGGCTGACGGCCAGCGGCGCTGCCTGAGCGAAAACGGGATCTGTCCCCAGCGGGCGGAAGAGCCCGACCAGCTGTTGCGGGAAAAAGACGAACAGGACCAGGATGGTCAGGGAGTAGGCCCAGCCCATTTTCAGCCCGGAGAGCGCCGCCTTCTCGGCGATATCGGGCCTGCCCGCCCCCATATAGCGGCCGACCAGGCTGATCACCCCGATCTGCAGGCCGAGCAGCGGCACGAAGGAGACCATGTCCCAGTTGAAGACGATGGTGATCGCGGTCGCCGTGACCAGACTGTGGGAATGAAAGATCAGGATCATGGTGGTAAAGGCGAGCAGGTTGAGGAACATCTCCACTCCGGCCGGAGAGCCGAAACGCAGCAGCCGCTGCATGACCGGGAGATGAAAGCGCCAGGCCGTCCATACCCCGAACTCCCGCCGGTTGGCCGGGCTCAGGTAGGCGGCCAGCAGCACCAGCAGGCCGCTGAAGCTGCCGAGGAGGGTGCCGTAACCGGCGCCACGGATCCCGAGGGGGGGCAGGCCGAAATGGCCGAAAATCAAGGCGTAGTTGGCCACCACGTTGACCACCATGGCGGTCAGGGCAGAGAGCATGATCACCCGTGTGCGCCCGAGGCCGGAGAAGAAGCCGCTCAAGCAGGTGCGCAATAAAACGATGATCGCCCCCCAAAGGAGAATGTCGAAGTACTGCCGCTGCGGCACCAGCTGCTCGGGGGTAATTCCGGAGCTGGCGAACAGCCAGTGGGCCAGCGGCCGGCCGGCCAGAATCAGCGGGTAGGCCAGCACCGCCAGGATCACCCCCTGGGTGACGACCCGGGCGCATTGCTGCTGCCGACCGGCACCCAGATACTGCGCCACGAGAGCGGTCGTGTAGCCGATCAGGCCGATGAAGAAGGTCATCATCATGAAGCTGGTCAGCCCGCCAGCCATGGAGGCGCTCATCTGCTCCGGCCCGAGGCGCGCCAGAAACAGCCGGTCGACGAAGATCAGCAGCGTCTCGCAGCCGTGTGACACCACCATCGGCAGGGCGATGGTCAGCATCTCCCGCAATCCGCCCTGACCGGCGATGGTCGCTGGTTTCGGTTTTCCCATCGGCGTGCAACCTGCAACGGAGAAAAAAAATCGCTGGGGCGCAACCGGCTCCCAGCGGACTGGGCTATTACACACCTGCCCCGTCATAAATGTCAATAGGGGGGAGGATGTCCGTCCTTTTTCAGTCAGACTGAATTTAAAATTAGGTTCTACAATTAAAATATAATTCTGTCGGACTCTCGTTGGTCAAGAGAGATTTGAGACGTCACATTTGTCTTGCATTATTTTCCACGACCGCTATATTCGCAAAGAAGGGCTACGCAGAACCGAGCCGAAAAGGAGAATGACCATGAAATGTCCCGTGTGCAAGAGCAGCGGTCGAGTGGCCAACCACCTTCGTTCAAGTGGCCCGGACACCAATATCGTCGAATGCCGCATCTGCGGCACTGTCTGGTCGATTCAGCACGGTTCGGTGGGGGTGGTGCGGGATGTCCAGGCCCGGTCGTTCCTGGAAGCCCAGACCGAATGCGTGGAAGGGGATGATTACAACCTGGTGGGAGAACCTGGGTAGTCCCGCCCCAAGAGAAAAGGGGCCGATCCCGGCCCCTGCTGTGAATCTCCCCAGAGCGTCCTGTCACCCCCGACGGACGAAGATCTCCCGCGCCAACTCCTGATCGACGGCGAACTCGCTGTTTCCCACCCGGAAGATGTAGGAGGGGAAGGTGCGGTTCAGTTGCAGCGGAGTTCCCGGCAACACCCCCATGCTCATCAGCTTCTGCATCTTCTTTGGGTCGGCGGTCGACAGATAGACGATTTCCGCCTTTTCACCGGCCCGCAGTTCGGTAAGGGCGACCACCCCGACGGCGCCGTGCGAGCGCGCCTCCTCACAGCACTGCCCCGGCGGAATCGGCTTGCCGTGAGGGCAGGTGGTGGGGTGATTGAGCAGGGTGCAGATCTTGGAATCGACCCCCTGGTGCAGCAGATGCTCAAATTCACAGGCCCGTGCTTCTCCCTTGTCCCCCTTGAGATCGAGGATGTCCATCATCAGCCGCTCGGCCAGACGATGGCGGCGCACCATCATCTGCGCCTCGGGGCGCCCTTCCGGACGCAGGTAAACCCGTTCGCCACGGACGTCGATGAAAGCCCGGGCAGAGAGCTCTTTCAGCCCGTCGTCGTCGGGACCGACCCCCAGGGTCTGCAGCAGGGCGGCATTGTCCCCCGCCTCGACGGTGGCAATCCACAGGGCCTCGAGGATCTCTTCGGCCTTGACCGTCAGTTTCATCGTTTACCCCTCTTCCTTGGGTTTATTCTTTTCCCACCGCCGCAGAAAACGAGGGATGACCGGGTTAGCGTAGCCACAGTGCGGACAGTGCACCTTGCGGCAACCACCGGGACAGGCGCCACAGCTCTCCCGGACGGCATCCGGCTCCTCGGGAATCTCACGATTGCAAAAACCGCACCTCACCCCAGCACCCCCGTGAACAGCAGCAGCCGGTTGAGCAGCCAGCCGACGACAAAGGCCAACACGGTCACGAAGAGGCCGATCCCGATAGCCGTGTTCCAGCCACGCTCTTTTTTCATCATCAGGAACTGGGCCACACAGGGGACGAACAGGGTCAAAGTGACCGCCGCCACGGTGAGCTGCACCGGCGTCAGCAGCCCGCTGGTCTGCAGATCGTAAAGGCCGGCGGCGCCAAAATCACGGCGGAAGAAGCCAAAAATGAAGGCCGCGGCGGCTTCCGCCGGCAGCCCAAGAGCGTGCATGGCCGGGGTGAGCCCGGAGACCAGGCGCTCCAGAACGCCGGTCATCTTGCCGGCCCACAGCAGCACCGAGGCGAGCAGGAAGAGCGGGAAAATCTCCAGAAAGTACATCTGCATGCGGGTGTAGGTCTTGATCAGCACGTTGCGCAGCTGCGGCATGCGCAGCGGTGGGATCTCCATGTAGAACATCGGCCGCTCCCCCGGCATGACCCGGGCAGCAAGGAAGCCGATCACCAAGAAGATCAGGACGATGCAGAGCGACCAGACGGCCAGGGCGCCAGGGACCCCGGAGAGAAGTCCGAGGATCACCCCGAGCTGGGCGCTGCAGGGGATGGCCAGGGCGAGCAGGACGGTGGCAATGATCCGCTCCCGCACCGTTTCCAGGGTCCGGGTGACCATAGTCGCCATGGTGTCACAGCCGAAACCGAGGACCAGGGGGATAACCGCCCGGCCATTGAGGCCGATCCGCTTGAATACCCGATCGACCAGCAGCGCCAGACGCGGAAAATAGCCGGTATCCTCGATAATGGAGAAGGCGAGAAAGTAGGTGCCGACGATGGGCAGGACCAGGGCGACGGCATAACGGATGGCCAGGGTGAAAATGCCGTATTCACCGACCAGCAGTTCGTGCAGCCACGACCAGAGCACAAAACGGTCGGCCAGGCCGATCAGCCAGGGGTTGAGCCGCTCCTCAAAGAGCGTCCCCTCGAGAAAGTCGACGATGGTACCGGCCCCGAACACTCCGACGAACTGGTACAGACCTAAATAGAGGACCAACAGCAGGATCGGAAAGCCGGTCCAGGGGTTGACCGTCAAGTCGGAAAGCCGTTCGCTGAACCTTTTCCCCTGCGCCTCCGGCTGATGGACCACCCCCTTGAGCAAGGCGCGGCAGATCCGCTGGCGCTCGAGGCTGATGCGCAGATGCAAGTCGGTGCGGCGCTCAAAGACCACCGCATTGACCGCCTCTTCCACCTGGGGGAAATGCACCCCCTCCGTGCTGAGCACCAGCTCCGTTACTTCCGGGTCGCGCTGCAGCAGCAGCAGGGCGATGGCGCGGCGGTCGAGACGGTAGTCACCGAGCAGACGGGAGGCGACCCGGCTGATGTCCCCCTCCAGGTCAGGGGCGTAGACAAAAGCCGCCCGCCGCCGGTCGTAACCGGCAATCGCCGCCCGAATCTCGGCCAGCCCGCGACGGTGCGCCATGGCGGCACCGACCACCGGCAGGCCGAGTTTTTCCTCCAGCAGCTTCAGATCGATGGTCATCCCCAACCGCTCGGCTTCGTCGAGAATGTTGACCACCAGGATGACCGGCAGGCCGGCCTCGACCAGTTGCAGGGTCATCGGCAGCATGCGATCGAGGTTGCGGGCATCGATGACGTGCAGCACCACGTGGGGAGTCTCGTTTAGCAGAATCTCGCGCGCCACCCGCTCCTCTTCGGTGATCGGCAGCAGCGAGTACATCCCCGGAGTATCGAGAACCTGATAACGCACCCCATCGACCTCACACCGGCCGCGGGAGATCTCCACCGAAGTCCCCGGATAGTTGGAGACCGTGGTATAGGCCCCGGTCAGGGCATTGAAGAGGACGCTCTTGCCGACGTTCGGATTGCCGAACAGGAGGATTTTCGGCTCAGCGGCCACCAGCAGAGGCTCGGGCTGGGGGACAGGCTTAAGATTGACAATCATTTTCAACCCAGGGAGAGAAATTTAGCGACAAACAACAAAACAAAATGACACCTGAGTCCTTGGCTAACCCTGATGGGTGTTACCTCTAAAGCAATGAGCTCCTGGCTTACTGTGCTGCTTCAGTGCGCGACGGCAGGCACTTGTTGCAGAGTCCATAGATCTCCAGCCGGTGACGCTCGATATGAAAGCCGTGCTGGGCCGCCACCTGCTCCTGCAGCTGCTCGATCCCCGGGTCCTCGAATTCGAGAATGGCGCCGCAGCCGGTGCAGATCAGGTGATCGTGGTGCTCCTGGGCGTGGGTCGATTCATAGCGGGTCTGCCCGTCGCCGAAATGACGAGGCTCGGCAATGCCGCACTCGGCAAACAGCTTCAAGGTGCGATAGACGGTGGCGTAGCCGATGTGCGGGTGTTTTGCCCGGATGCGCAGGTAGAGCTCTTCGGTGGAGAGATGCGAGCCGGAGCGGAGGAACTCATCGAGAATGATCTCCCGCTGCTGGGTCGATTTGAGCCCCTTGCGGGCGATGAACTCCCGGAAGATTTTTCGCGTGGCCGGCATGCGGACCCCTCCCACTGAAAATGATTATCATGAATAGCAGGAGAGACGAGAGGAGTCAAGGGGAAAGTCAGGAACCTGGAGCCAGGTGAATCGGCTGATCAAAAACGTCCAGATGCAAGGCGGACGAAATTCTGAGACATAAGGCGTACGTCGTTGTCGAAGGGGGACTTGTCCGCCGAAGCTTAAGCGAAGGCGGAACGCCGCAGATGGATGTTTTTCATCAGCCGCTTATCCCGTGACCGGGATGTAGCGGTAGAGCCACCCGGCGAGCCAGCCGAGCAGGTCGAAGAAGAGCATCACCCCCACCACCATCAGC
>JACZKF010000271.1 GCA_014860175.1 Desulfuromonadales bacterium
GGAAAGGGTTCCATGCCGAGCGCAGCGTACGCCATTTTCTTGCTTACTTCTTTTGGGGCGTTGCAAAAGAAGTAAGGCGGGGTCCGGGGGTGCAGCCCCCGGTAGAACGTGGTCAAACTGATTTCAACTTAGCGAGTCCAAAGCAGGGAACAGTCCCATCGAACAGGGGTACGACAGGGGGACAGTCCCCTTAAGGGGACAGTCCCCATCAGACAGGAGACGAACCATGCAGACATTACCCGACCTCCCGGCCACCGCCACCGCCACCGACATCCTGCGCGCCGGCCTGCAGGCCGCCGACGGCCCGGTCTCCCTCGCCTGCTCCTTTTCGGTGGAGGATGTCGCCATCATCGACCTCGCCGCCGAAGCCAAACTGCCGATCGGCATCTTCGCCCTCGACACCGGCCGGCTCAACGAGGAGACCTACCAGTGCGCCGAGGCGGTGCGGGAGCGCTACCGCCTCCCCATCGACTGGTATTTCCCCGAGCGCCAGGCGGTGGAGGCGCTGGAGCGGCAAAAGGGGCTCTTCTCCTTTTTCGAGAGCCTGGAGAACCGCCATGAGTGCTGCCGCATCCGCAAAGTCGAGCCGCTCGGACGGGCCCTGACCGGCCTGGCCGGCTGGGTAACCGGGCTGCGGCGGGAGCAGAGCGTCACCCGCGCCCTCCTGGCGCCGCTGGAGCTCGACCAGCCCCACGGCGGCATCGTCAAGATCAACCCGCTCATCGACTGGAGCGAAGCGCGACTCTGGGCCTACGCAGAGGAGCGCCGGCTGCCGGTCAACCGCCTGCACCGCCAGGGATACCCCTCCATCGGCTGCGCCCCCTGCACCCGGGCGGTCAAACCCGGCGAACACCCCCGGGCGGGTAGGTGGTGGTGGGAAGACCCGGAGCACAAAGAGTGCGGACTGCATAAATGAGGCAAGGGGAAGTTAATTCTCACGAGGATCACGCGATGAAAACAGATAAGTCCCATAGGTCCTATAGGTCCAATTCGACCTATGCACCCCCTGCTCCCCTGACCCACCTTCGCCAGCTCGAAGCCGAAAGCATCCACATCCTGCGCGAGGTGACGGCCGAATTCGCCAGGCCGGTGATGCTCTACTCCATCGGCAAGGACTCGGCGGTGATGCTGCACCTGGCGCGCAAGGCCTTTTATCCGGCGAAGCTGCCGTTTCCGCTGCTGCACGTCGATACCACCTGGAAGTTCCGGGAGATGATCGAGTTTCGCGACCGGATGGCGCGCGAGTGCGGCTTCGAGCTGCTGGTGCATATCAACGAGGAGGGGGTGCGCCAGGGGATCGGCCCCTTCAGCCACGGTTCGGCGCTGCACACCGACGTGATGAAGACCGAGGGGCTCAAGCAGGCGCTCGATAAGTGGAAGTTCGACGCCGCCTTCGGCGGCGCCCGGCGCGACGAGGAGAAGTCGCGGGCCAAGGAGCGGATCTTCTCCTTCCGCAGCGCCAGCCACCGCTGGGACCCGAAGAGCCAGCGCCCCGAGCTGTGGAACCTCTACAACGCCAAGGTCCGCCCCGGCGAGAGCATCCGCGCCTTTCCGCTCTCCAACTGGACCGAGCTCGACATCTGGCAGTACATCTACCTGGAGCAGATCCCCATCGTGCCGCTCTACTACGCGGCGGTGCGGCCGGTGGTCGAGCGCGACGGCATGCTGATCCTGGCCGATGACGAACGCCTGCAGCTGCTGCCGGGGGAGAAGATCGAGATGAAGTCGGTGCGCTTTCGCACCCTCGGCTGCTATCCGCTCACCGGCGCCGTCGAATCGACCGCCGCCACCCTGCCGGAGATCATCCAGGAGATGCTCCTCACCCGCACCAGCGAGCGCCAGGGCCGCCTCATCGACCACGATCAGGCGGGGAGCATGGAGAAGAAGAAGCAGGAAGGGTATTTCTGATCATCCAGGCCGCGCGTCCGATTTGTCGGATCCGACCGATCGGACTGATCAGACCGATCCGACGCGCGGCCCAGTAGGAAAGAGGTTTGTTATGGCTCACCAG
>JACZKF010000272.1 GCA_014860175.1 Desulfuromonadales bacterium
CTTCATGGGGTCTCCAGAAGGAAGGAATGGAGCAAGTCTAGCAACCCGGCATCGCCCGTCAAGGAAACCCCTCCGCACTGTTCTAAAATTGATATGGAAGGGTATAAATTTTAAAACACGTTGTCAAGATGAAAAAGTTGAAAGACGCCCCCCTTCACCGCCTTCGCAGCAGTATTTTAGGGGTCGCCTGCCTGGCACAGCTCGGTGAGAACGCCTCCGGTCGCTTTCGGATGCAGGAAGGCGATGAGGGTGCCGTGGGCTCCGCGCCGCGGTGTCTCATCGACGAGTCGGACCCCCTGACGCTGCAGCGTCGCCAGCGCCGCCCCAAGGTCGTCGACTTCATAGGCGAGGTGGTGCACCCCCTCGCCGTTCTTTTCGATGAATTTCGCTACCGCCGAATCAGGCCCGGTCGCCTCCAGCAGCTCGACCCGGCTCTCGCCGATGGCCAGAAAGGCGACCCGGACCTTCTGTTCGGCCACCTCTTCCGTCCCCTCGAACGCCATCCCCAGCACGTCGCGATAAAAAGGGAGAGAAGCCTCCAGACTGCGCACGGCGATGCCGATGTGGTTGAGCTTGTTAGTCATGGAAACCTCGCTGAAGATCTGTGAGTCAGGAGTCAGAATTCGAATGAAATTCATAAACCCTCCTGACCCCTGCCCTAAAGAACCACCGTCTCCTGATGTTCGCCAAAGACCTCGCGCAGGGCGTCGGAGATCTCTCCCAGGCTGACGTAGAGCTTGACCGCGGCGATGATGTGCGGCATGAGGTTTTCCGTCCCTTGGGCCGCCTGCCGCAGCCGGTCGAGGGCTCCCTTGACCGCCGCCGGGTTGCGCCCGGCCTTCACCGCCGCCAACGCCTTCTTCTGGGCGAGTTCCACCTCCGGCTTGATCTTCAGCAGGCCGGTGGGGGGGGGCTCCTTCACCGTGAACTGATTCACCCCGACAATCACCAGCTCCTTCGATTCGATCGCCTTCTGGTAGGCAAAGGCGCTGTCCTGAATCTCCTTTTGCTGGAAACCGCGGCCGATGGCGGCCGCGGCGCCACCGAGCTCGTCGATCCGGCGCAGGTAGTCCATCGCCTGCTGCTCGATCTGATCGGTGAGAGACTCAACCAGAAAAGAGCCGGCCAGCGGGTCGATGCTGTCGGCTACCCCCGACTCATGAGCGATCACCTGCTGGGTGCGCAGGGCAATGCGCACCGATTCTTCCGTCGGCAGGGCCAGAGCCTCGTCGCGGCTGTTGGTATGCAGCGACTGGGTCCCGCCGAGGACGGCGGCCAGAGCCTGAATGGTGACCCGCATGATGTTGTTGTCGGGCTGCTGGGCGGTGAGGGTACAGCCGGCGGTCTGAGTGTGAAAACGGAGCATCTGGCTGCGGGGGTCTTTGGCACCGAAACGCTCCCTCATGATCTTCGCCCAGATACGGCGAGCGGCGCGAAATTTGGCCACCTCCTCGAGCAGGTTGTTATGGGCGTTGAAGAAAAAGGCGAGCCGCGGGGCGAACTCGTCGACCTGCAGTCCGGCCTTGATCGCCGCCTCGACATAGGCGATGCCGTCGGCAAGGGTAAACGCCACCTCCTGCACCGCCGAAGAGCCGGCTTCGCGGATGTGGTAACCGGAGATGGAGATGGTGTTCCACTGGGGGACATGGTCCTTGCAGTAGGCGAAGATGTCGGTGATGATCCGCATCGACTCCTGAGGGGGGAAGATATAGGTCCCGCGGGCCATGTACTCCTTGAGGATGTCGTTCTGGATCGTGCCGATGATCTGGTCCGAGGCGACCCCCTGCTTCTCGGCCACGGCGATATACATGGCGAGCAAAATGGCGGCGGTCGCATTGATGGTCATCGAGGTCGAGACTTTGTCCAGAGGAATGCGGTCAAAGAGGAGTTCCATATCGGCCAAGGTGTCGATGGCCACCCCGACCTTACCGACTTCCCCTTGCGCGATGGCCGAATCGGAATCGTACCCCATCTGGGTGGGGAGGTCGAAGGCGACCGAAAGGCCGGTCTGCCCCTGCTCGAGCAGGTAGCGGTAGCGCTCGTTCGACTCTTTGGCGGTACCGAAACCGGCATACTGGCGCATGGTCCAGAACTGCCCCCGGTACATGGTCGGCTGGACCCCCCGGGTGTAGGGAAATTCCCCGGGAAAACCGAGCTTCTCCTGGAAACCGGGGAGATCGCTGGCCGGGGTAAAGACCCGCTCCATCTCGATGCCGGAACTGGTGCGAAACCCCTTCTTGCGTTCGGCCCGCTTGTCGATGACCTTCTTCAGAGTGGTCGCTTCCCAGCGTTTTTTTTCGGCGTGGATACTCATGGCAAAAATCTCCTCAGGATTTAACTTTGGCGTCTTGCGTTGCAGATAGTTTTATCGGGTAACCACCGCCAGCACCTGGACCTCCTGGCCGTCATAGGAGAGGAGGCGATGTTTGAGCGCCGAATCGAAATAGATGGCGTCCCCTTCTTCGAGAAGCAGTCGCTGGTCCTCGAGAATGACCTCGGCGCGCCCCTTGAGAATCAGCAAAAACTCCTCCCCCTCATGATTGTAGAGGGTCTCCTCAGCGGCGCGTTCGGAGACGGTGAGGACAAAGGGTTCCATTTTCTTGTTGCGCTTGCGAAAGGAGAGCGCCTCGTAGGTGTACCCGTGACCAGTGCCGGCCTTGGAAATGACTCGGCTGACCACCCGGCGTTCGCCTCGGCGCACCACTTCGTATTTGCGTTCGATCTCTTCGATCTCGAAGAAATGACCCATCCGGACATCGAAAAAGCGAGCGATTTTCGACAAGGTGGCGATGGGCGGCGAGACGTTGTTGTTCTCGATCTGGGAGATGAGCGCGGGGGAGAACCCGGTTTCCCGGGCCACATCCTGCAGGGTGAGCTTGCGCGCCTTGCGCAGGGCCTTGATTTTGCTGCCGATGTTGAAGTCCATACCGGGCACCCCGCGGGAATAAAAAGAGGTTCTAGAGAGCTGAAAAGCTAGCCGAAAAGGGAAAAAATGTCAACAAAATTGTTTATTTAGGATAAAATGCCTTTAGTGGTAGTAAAGAAGCAGTGCGGGGCACGGGGCTGGTTCCAGTTGCATCAGGAACTTAAGTTTGCTACCGGCGTAGGACTCCGGACATGAATTTTTCTTGGGCGATTTTGATCATTGGTTTCACTGGTGGTGAGTTTTCTCTTCAGATTTCAAAACCCCAGTCTGTTCCTGAGGGGCCGTTTTGGCCCGGCAAACGGTCCCTCCAGTCCCCACCGGCGTACCGAAATAAATTTTTCTAAACTCCTGGTCTGCAGAGCAAAACGATGAGTTCGTAACATGCTGTTTTGAAAGACTTTTGCTTCGTTTTTTCCCTTGCTCGGGGAGGGGGTGCGGGTATAGTGTTAGCCATGACCGCGTCCTACGTCGGACTATTCCCGCTCAAGGAGCACGCCATGAAATGTCCCGTCTGCAAAAACCACAAGAACACCACCTTGGTGCTGCATGCCGAAGGATTCACCGAAGACATTGTTGAATGCCGCATCTGCGGCAGCCTCTGGTCGGTCAATCACGGCATCACCGAAATGATCAGGGATCCCCAGGCCAGATCGTTCCTGGAGGGGACCACCGAGTGCGTGGATGGTGACGATTACAACCTGGTGGCCTGATCCTGCCATCGGAACGAGAAAACCCCGCCACGGCGGGGTTTCTCTTTTAATCGGCGCCAAATGCCGCCCTTGCGCAACTCTCCAGCTCTAGAGAACCGCCTTCAGGTACTCGGAGGTCCGCCCCCGCCTTTCGCGTTCCACTTCTGCCGGATCAACCTCGACGAAGATTTCATCCGGAGTGATCCGGAACAGCGGCTGCCCTTTCTGGACGATGGTTCCGTCGACCCCCTGCATGAGAATCCGGTCGATGGTGCCGGAGAAAGGGGCCCGAATGGTGTTGAACATCTTCATGACTTCGATGATGTACAGCGGCTGCCCTTTTTCAAAGTGCATCCCCTCGGTGACGAAGGTGGGATACCCGGGGGCTTCCTGACCATAGTACATGCCGCCACAGGCCGCCACGATCTCGTCGGCCTTGGTCGACGGCGGCGGCACCAGAACTTTTTTCAGCCGCGCCTGCAGGTCCGGGTCGCTGAGATAGTTGGGGATGGTGACTTCCAGATTCTCCTCGACCCGGAAGTCCCAGAAGCGGGTATGTTCGGCAATCAGGAAGATCATGCCGAGCAGTTCCAGCCCCGCCTCGAATCCGAAGTGGGAGGAGCGCACTTCCCCCCAGCTCTGGGGGGTGAACTCCCCCTGAGGGGCTTCCTGCTGCAGCATCTGGTTGAGCTGGTAGTAGTCATCTTTTCCCAGGTTGAACCGCTGGCGCAGCTCGCTGTAGAACCGCAGCGCCTTCTGCAGCAGGTCGTTGTCGTGGCTCCAGATCACGTCGGCGGCCGGGGCCTCCGGGCGATACGCCATGTTCAGATAGTGGTACGTCTCCTCCAGGATCACCAACGGATTGCGCAGCCAGACGACCTTGCCGCCATCGAGGCGGAAACTCTTGCGGTTGAGGCTCAACCAGCCGGAGAGCAGGTGCGGATCTTCCAGCAGCCGCTCCATCGGCCGAGTCACCAGGGTCCCCTTGCGGTCGAGGATCTGGGAGATCGCCTTGGCCGTCTCCGGCTGCCCGGGAAACTGCTCCGCCATCTGTTTGCCGTAATGTTTCTTCATCTGCAAAAAAGCGAAGACCGGATCGATCTTGTTCGCCTCTTCTTTGAGCAGTCCGACCTGGGTGAGGTAGGGGACGACGAACCGGGTGGTCGGCTTGGCCATGACGTTGCTGCCGAGAAACCAGTTAACCAGACCGTAATGAAATTCGAGGTTGGTCGCCAGATCGCCGCCGCGCAAGGTGGTGCTGCGCAGCACCTTGGACATATGGACATAGCTGTCGAGGCGGTCTTCCCCTTTGGTCAGCAGCAGGGCGATGTTCGAGTCGTAAGCGCCGGCCACTTTGTAGCGCATGAACATGCCGGTGTCGGGGTTGACCAGACTGATCCCCTGATCGTCGCGAATCTCCCCTTCGATCGGCTTCGACCAGTAGCGGATCATGCCGCCGGCATGCGGGGAGAGCGATGCGTCGGTGGCGTTGAGGCGGGCCTCGACCGCCGCCTTGAACCGGGGGAGCCGTTCGGGCTTGGGCAGCCGCTGCTTGTGCTGGGCCAGCAGGGCCATCGCCTCGACCAGCGACTCGACGATGAAGTAGTCCTGCGGATCTTCCGGATTGGTGAACTTGAGGCTGTAGCACAGCTCCGAGACCCGGTGTTCCACCTGGATGCGGGTATTGACCTCCATAAAATAGTGCCGGTCGCGATCGACAATGCACTCGAAGGTCGAGGCCGAGTCGAGGCCAACCGCCTGCCCGAAACGGGACGCTTCCTCTTCCATCCGGATGAGAATGCGCAGATCGCTTTCCAGCGCCACCGCCTCGCTCTCGCGACCGGCGCTGCGGGCCTGCTCGATGGCCGTCGCCAGACCTTCCTGGGTCACGGAAACTTCCAGCAGTTTCTGCTCATGCATCTGCAGGGAGCAGTCGCGCCCCCCCATGGTGATGCACCATTGGCCGTTGCCGAGCATCTGGATTTCGTTGTGCCGGGTCTGTTCGATGTTCAGCTCGATCAACACGTTCTTGTTGTCGCCGACGCCGTTGGCTTTGACTTCGTTGAGCACCTCGCGCACCAGGGCTGGCGCCTCGGCGGCCGCCTTGGCGATCATCGCCTCGTCGGCATTTCTGGCGGTCAGCAGCGAGCCGCCCAGGATGCGCTGCCCTTTGCCGCCGCCGCCGCCGATGGCTTTCAGACGAAAGCGGCTCTGGGGGTGGCGGCGGAACAGTTCCGCCGCCTCGACCTGCACCTGGGCGCAGAGCTCCTCGATGGAGATCAGGTCGATCCCCTTCTGGTAGGAGGCGTACAGGATATGATCGGCCAGCGCCTCCAGCGGCAGATCGGTCTGCTCGAGAAGTTGCTGGTTGCAGGTCAGATCTTCGGCCTTCGCCAGCGCCAACAGCTTGTCCCGGGTCGGGTGCTTTTTCACCAGGGTGCGGGCGGTGACGTTATCGACCCCCGGGGTGACGCTGACGTTCACACTCAGGGCGGTGCGTTTGGCTTCGTCTTTTTTCCCGGCCTTCCCCTGGGTCGCGGCGCAGGGACCGATGAATTTGAGCCCGGCCTTCTCAATGGCGGCGACGAATTCCTCGTCCTCGGCCATGAAGCCGTAGCCGGCGAAGACCGAGTCATAGCCGTTGTCCCGGGCGATCTGGATGATCTGGTTGATCCGCTCGACCCGCTCCTCCTTGCTCGCCCCGGTGTAGTCGGGAACCCGGTGCACCCGGCGGGTGTCGGTCAGCTGGCGCAGCTCCGGCGCCAGAGCGTTGGGATAGACGATGGAGTCTTTTTCCGACAGGAGGATCCCGTAATGGCTGATCCCCATCTCCTCATAGACATCCATCGCCTCCTTGCGGATCGGCCCCCGGCAGACGATGAGCGGCTTGAGCTCCTCGCAGGAAAAAGAGCGCACCCAGCGGGAGCCGGACTGGCTCAAGCGGCGGTCACGATGGATCAGCGGGTTGTGCCGATAGAGGTCACCCCCGGCCGGGGCGACGCCGCCGGCAGGCCTGCGGGCCGACCCGTGGGCGGCCTCCGAAAGGGCGAGGTGCGGACTGTGCGCTTGCTTAATTTTAATGGTCTTGGCCATGGATAATCTCTCCAATCCGAGGTCTTTGGCTTCCCTGGGTGATCAATGGAACTCGCGCTGTACGCTCTGCATCGGGCCGGGCTTGTAGTGCCTGAGGAAGAAGTTCAGGTTCTCACCCAGCACTTTGCGCAGGTCGGTCGGCATCACGATGGAGGAGATGGAGCCCAGGCTCAGACCTTCCTTGGGGTTCATCAGCTCTTTTTCATAGCGTTGGTTGAGTTCGGTCTCCTGGGTTTTGAGCCAGTCCGCCACCTCTTTTTCGGCCTCTCGTTTGGCTTCGTCGCCGGCCATACCGGCGGCGATCCGCTCCTGCGAGCCGGTCTTGAGCCGCTCGGGAATGGAGGCGCGCAGCTTGCGCAGCTCATCCTTATAGACGAACTCCTTGCCGGCCGGGCCCATGACCGCCAGGCGGGTGGTCGGCAAGGCGAGGACCAGATCGGCGCCGGTCGGATAGTTGTTGTAGGAGGCGTAAGCGCCGCCGAAGGCATTGCGCAGGATCAGCAAAATGCGCGGAGTGCGCAGATCGATGATCGAGTCGAGCATCGAGCGGCCGGCGTGGACGATGCCGCGCGCTTCCTGCTCGCGCCCGGGGAGAAAACCGGTGGTATCTTCCATGAAGATGACCGGGATATTGTAGATGTTGCAGAAGCGGACGAAGCGGGCGATCTTGGTGGCGGAATCGCAGTCGATCTGGCCGGAGGAGAAGGCGCTGTTGTTGGCGACGAAGCCGACCACATGCCCTCCCAGGCGGCCAAAGGCGGTGACGACTTCCCGGGCCCGGTCGGGCTGGAGTTCGAAGTAGTCGCCATGGTCGCAGATCTGCTGGATGATGATCGACACTTCGAAGGGGGTATTGAACCCGGTCGGGGAGTTGAAGGCCTTCTTCAGCAGCGTGTTGATCTCCCAGGTCTTGCGGTCGAGGGGATCGCTGGTCTCCTGGTACGGGGCCATGATGGCGTTGTTATCGGGCAGGTAGCCGAGGAGGCGAGCGGCCAGGCGCAGGGCGGCCACTTCATCGGGGACGGTCAGGTCGACGACGCCGGACTGGCTGTGGACCTTCGGCCCGCCGAGCTCCTCCGGAGTGATATCCTCCCCCAGCACCGACTTGACCACCCCCGGGCCGGTCAGCCCGAAGAAGGTGTCCTGGGGCTGGATGAGGAAGCTCCCCTGCCGGGGGAGATAGCTGCCGCCGCCGGCATTGAACCCGAACATGCACATGATGCTCGGGACGACGCCGCTGATCTTGCGCAAGGCGGTGAAGGCCTCGGCATAGCCGTCGAGCCCCCCGACCCCGGCCGGCACGAAGGCGCCGGCGCTGTCGTTCATGCCGATCAGCGGAATCCCTTTGTCGCCGGCCAGTTTGAACAGGTTGGCCAGCTTCTTGCCGTTGGTGGCATCGATGGAACCGGCCCGCACGGTAAAATCGTGACCGTAGAGGGCGACATCGCGCCCGTCGATATTGATGATGGCGGTGACCAGGGAGGCGCCGTCGAGGTTCTTCCCCCAATTCTGGTACAGGACGATCGGCTCCTTGTCGGTCAGGACCTTGATTCTCTCCCAGACCGTCATTCTTTTTTTGAAATGCTGTTTTTCGATCTGTTCTATGCTGACCGATTTGACCGGCCGCTCGATCAGGTCGTGACCTTCCTTCATCACCTCTTCGTAAATCCCTTTTTTGCCGGGAATTTCTCCGGGGATGGTGAAGTCGACGGTCTCCGGTGGGTCAAAAGGGTTCTTCAGTGAAGGTTTAAACGCATTTTTGGACATCTCCACCATCCTTTTTGCTTGGAATGAATTGCCGGAAAGGGACCCCTGCCCGGGGCGGCGAAAGAAACCCGCAGACTCCCGGCCAGAGTCGTTGCTGGCCCTGGTTTTTGCATTATAGAAAGGGGTTTTACAGAAGCTCGGTATACTCAATAACGCGGAAATTGTCAATCTTTAAATTTATTTACGGTAAAAACATTTACCTAGATTAAATCCTGTTTTTTCCCTGCCGGCGGCCAGTTTCCGGGCGGGGGAGACCGGGGCCGTATTGACATTTTTCCGCCCATCCACTACCTTACCCATACCTTCCCCGCCGTCAGCGGCAGCAACCAAAAGGATTCCATTTTGCCCAAGGAACAGTTTGATTTTCCTCTCGGCATTCGTCTGTGGCCCAGCGAAGTACGTAGCGGCGGCCGCCGTCTTAAAGAGGGGTATCTTTTCTCTGCATTGGAACAGTCCACCGACTCCTACCGCTTCAACGCCCTGGTCGGCGCCAGCAAAGCCACGGCCCTGATCCGCGCCTTGGGGAACTGCCTGCCGCCGGAATCGTTCCTGATCCTCGAGTTCTATCCCGAGCAGGGGGAAAAACAGGCGGAGGAGCCGGTCCCCACCGTCTACTATTCCCCCTACCTGCCGACCCAGGAGATCATTACCACCCTGGAGCCGTATCTGCCGCGGCTGATCCACGACGGCTTCGTCGGCTTCGGTCTGGCCAATAACCGGGCCGGCTTCGAATTTTTCTATTCGGAGGAGAAGGTCCTCACCTGTTTCGCCGGTGACCATCTGCGGCTGACCGACCTCTTCTCCCGCCACGGGCTGCCGTTTCGCCCGCACATGACTTTCCCCTCGGACCTCGGCCACGACCACCTCTCTCTCCTCTGCCACCCGCGCTACTGCCTCCCCGCCCCGTTTGCCACCATGGGGGAGCGGGAGCTCGACTACCTGCAGTTCTGCGGCGAGATCACCGATCAGTTGGAGATGTACCCGGTGGAGGAGAGTCTCTCATTCTTTCTCTCCCGGCGCGACCAGGACCTGATCGAGGCCCGGCTGCGCAGCCATGAGGAGTTCATCGAGTTCGCCGAGGAAGATTTCGGCAGCCTGCTGCTCGACTGGAACGACTTCGTCCTCGAATGTGAGGAGGGGTTCACCGGCGACCTGTGGGAGTACCGGCAGGGGTTGAAGCTGCGGGACATGGTCGAATTCGTCATGCAGGGGGTACCCTCGACCCTGCGCAGTCGCCTGCTGGAGATTGTCACCGAGGCCGACGGCCGGTTCCAGAAACTGCTCATCGATCAGCGCAAGCGCCTCGACTCTCCGGCCGTGGCTCCGGCCAGCGAGGACCGCTTCTGGTACCGGGGGGTGGTGCGCAATCAGGGAGTCTTCCTGCGCCGCGACCTGATCCGCCAGGGGTGGTTTAAACCTTAACATGATTGCCCTTCTTGCCGCCGTCCCCAAGGAGACCGAACTGCTGCGCCGCTGGCTCTCGCCGTGCGAAGTGCGCAGCTGTGGCCGGCGCGACCTGCTGCGCGGCAGCATGTTCGGCCAATCGGTCGCCCTGCTGCACAGTGGGGTGGGCAAAGCCAATGCGGCCTCTGCCCTCACCTCCTTACTGGAATCGTCGCGCTTTACCCTGGTCCTTGGCATCGGCTGCGGCGGCGCCTATCCCGGCAGCGGCCTGGCGGTGGGCGACCTGGCCTTGGCCAGCGAGGAGATCTACGGCGACGAAGGGGTGCTCGCCCCCGACGGTTTCCTCGACATGCAGGAGCTCGGCTTCCCTCTGGTGCAGCGCAACGGCACGCGGCTGTACAACCGGTTTCCGGTCGACCCGAAACTGCTGGAAAAAGTCCGGCCGGTGCTCGAATCCTTTGCCGCCGGCAGCGGCTGTCAACTGCGGCTCGGCCCTTTCGTCACCGTCTCCACCGGCTCCGGCACCGATGCGGCGGCGCAAGAGCTGGCCGGCCGCACCGGCGGTATCTGCGAGAACATGGAGGGGGCGGCGCTGGCCCAGGTCTGCGCCCTGCAGACGACCCCGTTCCTGTCGCTTCGCGGCATCTCGAACCCGACCGGCAACCGCGATCTGGCCGCCTGGGATCTGGTCCGGGGGGTCGAGACGGCCCAACTGGCGGTGCGCGCCTTGTTCAACGGCTGGAATGAGCCGCAGGAACGGGCATGAACCGCACTCTCACCCTCGGCTACTCCCCCTGCCCCAACGACACCTTTATCTTCTACGCCCTGGTGCATCGGCGCATCGAGCTGCCGGGGCTCACCTTCCGCCAGCAGCTGGAAGATGTGGAGACATTGAACCGCCTGGCCCTGCAGGGAGCCCTCGATCTGACCAAAGTTTCCTATCACGCCCTCGGCCACCTGCGCCGCGACTACGCCCTGCTGCGTAGCGGCGGCGCCCTCGGCCGCGGCTGCGGCCCGCTGGTGGTGGCCCGGCAGGAGACCACCATGGAGCAGCTGCGCGGGAAGCGGTTCGCCATCCCCGGCCGGCTGACCACCGCCAATCTGCTGCTGCAGCTCTACGGCGCCGGGTTCGACCAGCTGCTCATCCTCCCCTTCGACCGCATCATGACCGCCATCGCCACCGGCGAGGCCGACGCCGGGGTGATCATCCACGAATCCCGATTCACCTACCGGCGGCAGGGGCTGGTCCAGGTGCTCGATCTGGGAGAGTGGTGGGAGCAGGAGACCGGCCTGCCGATCCCCCTGGGGGGGATTCTGGCCCGGCGGGCGCTGGGGGCAGAGCTCATCGGCCGGCTCGAGACCGGTCTGCGCCAGAGTATCGACTATGCCTTCAGCCACCCCCGGGAGCCGCAGGACTATATCCGCGAGCACGCCCAGGAGCTCGACCCCGAGGTCACCGCCAGCCACATCGCCCTCTACGTCAACGACTTCTCCCGCGACCTCGGCGACGAGGGGGCGGGGGCGGTGCAGGAGCTGCTGCGCCGGGCCGAAGCCCGCGGCCTCATCCCCCCTTGCGAGCTGCCGCTGTTCGGCTCTTAGCTGGCAGCGTTCAGCGTCCAGCTTTCAGCTTTGAAAAGCAAAAGCGACCCCCACTCCGGAGGTCGCTTTCGTTAAAAGCTGGAAGCTGACAACCGATCGCTGCCCTTTATACCTTCATATGTACGGCTTTAATGAATTGGGCATCGACGGCGGCGGCGAGCTGCTCGACGATGGCGTCCGGGGCGGGGGTATCGAGGGAGAGGACGACCATCGCTTCGCCGGCCTTGGCCCGCCGGCCGAGATTGAGGGAGCCGATGTTGACCCCGGATTCGCCGAGGATGGTGCCGATCCGGCCGATGAGCCCCGGGCGGTCGGCGTAGCTGATCACCAGCATGTGCTCCTCGGGGGTGAAGTCGGTCATGAAGTCGCGCATCTTGACGATCTTCGGCACCCCTTCGAAGAGAGTGCCGGCCACCGAGCGACTTGACCCGGCCGCCGTCAGGGTGACGGTGATCAGGTTGGAGAACGATTCGGACTCGGTGTTGCGCACCTCCTCCACTTCGATCCCCATGCCGGCGGCGACCAGCCGCGCGTTGACCATGTTGACCTCCTGCTCGGTGTGGCGATTGAGCAGGGCGGCCAGGCCGCTGACGGTGAGAGGGGCGCAATCGTAGCGGGCCAGCTTGCCGTTGTACTGGAAAATCGCCTTGCTCGGGTTGGCCGGGGCGAGCTGCGAGATGAATTCGCCGATGCGGGCCACCAGCCCCATGAAAGGCTTCATGTGCTCCAGCAGGTCGGGGTCGAACTTGGGAATATTGACGGCGTTCTCCAGCGGCCGGCCATCGAGATAATGGACGATCTCCCGGCTGACGTCGACCGCCACGTTCTTCTGCGCCTCGAAGGTGTTAGCCCCCAGATGCGGGGTGACCACCAGGCGCGGGTGGGCGATCAGGCGCCGCAGCGTTTCACCCTCCGGCGGCTCCTCGGTGAAGACGTCGAAGGCCGCCCCGCCTGCCTTGCCGCTCTCCAGCGCTTCGAGCATCGCCGCTTCCTCGATGATGCCGCCGCGGGCGCAGTTGACCACCAGCACCCCATCCTTCATCCCGCGGAAGTGTTCGCCGTTGAGCATCCCCCGGGTCTCTCCGTTGAGGGGAGTGTGGACGGTGATCACGTCGGCATAGCGGATGATGTCTTCCAGCTGCACCAGACGCACCCCAAGGTCTTCGCCCCGCTTCTCGGCAATATAGGGGTCGTAGGCGAGCACCTCCATCTCGAACGCCTTGGCCCGCAGGGCGACCCGGCCGCCGACCTTGCCCAGGCCGATGATCCCCATGGTCTTCCCTTTTAGCTCGTAACCGGTAAAAGGGGCCCGCTTCCACTGGTTCGCCTTAAGGCTGGCGTTAGCCGCGGTGATGTTGCGACAGAGGCTGAGCAGCAACGCCATGGTATGTTCGGCAGCGGAGTTGGTATTGCCGAAAGGGGCGTTGACGACGATGATCCCCTGGCTGCTGGCGTAATCGACATCGACGTTGTCGATGCCGACCCCGGCCCGGGCGATGATCCGCAGCTTGCCACCGGCATCGATCAGCGCCGGGTCGACCCGGGTGCCGCTGCGGGTGATGATGGCGTCGTAGTCGCCGATGATCTGGCGCAACTCCTCCACCGGCAAGCCGATGCGGACGTCGAGTTGGATGCGGGGGTCGTCGAGCAGGGGCTGGAGCCCCTCCTTGGAGATTTCATCGGTGATGATCACCTTCATGGTCAATCCTTCCTGGAGGCGGAGGTAACTTCCCAAGGCATTCGGGAGCAGCCTTGGAGAAGGGCAAAATTCTAGCCCCTTCGCCGGATGGTGTCAATCGCGTAGACGGCGCCGGCCGCCACCGGCGCCGTTGGAAATCGTCTATTTGACCAGTTTCAGCTGTCTTCGGGGGGCGGGAGCGGGCGCCGCTTCCGCCCCTTCGGAGGGGGGAGAGGCCGGGGACGGCTCCAGCTCCTCGCCCACGACCGGCAGGGTGCTGCTTTGCAGCATCCGCTCGACGGCGGCGGCCACCGTCAGGCACTGTTTCATACAGACCCGGCGCGCCGGGCAGACGGTACAGTCGGCCTCGCCGCCGGCCGCCCGCAGGGCATGGATCACCAACTCCACGCTTTCGGGCTGGTTCAGGGGGATGAAAAACATGTAAGACCTCGTAATCAGATAAGTAGGGGCGCACGGCGTGCGCCCTCGGTGAAGGATTACACAGCTCGCAGGGCGCACGCCGTGCGCCCCTACAGGGTCTTGCCGGCGACAGCGGCGAACTGGCGCAGTTTGGCCATCATCACGGCGAAATCGGCCGGCCGCAGCGACTGGGGGCCGTCACTGGCCGCTTTCTCCGGCTGCGGATGAACCTCGACGATCAGCCCATCGGCGCCGGCGGCCACCGAGGCGTAGCACATGGAGGGGACCAGGCTGGCGTGGCCGGTGGCGTGGGAGGGGTCGATGATCACCGGCAGGTGGGTCTGCTCCTTGAGCACCGGGATGGCGGAGATATCGAGGGTATTGCGGGTGGCGGTCTCGAAGGTGCGGATGCCGCGCTCGCACAGCAGCACCCGGCGGTTCCCCTCGGAAAGGATATACTCGGCGCTCATCAGAAATTCCTGGATAGTGGTCGCCATCCCCCGTTTAAGCAGCACCGGTTTGCCCAACTGCCCGAGCATCTTCAGCAGGGCGAAATTCTGCACGTTGCGCGCCCCGACCTGCATGATGTCAGAGTAGCGGGCCACCAGTTCGACGTCACGGGGGTTGACCACCTCGGTGACGATCGGCAGCCCCGTCGCTTCCCGGGCCAGGGCGAGGAGCCGCAGCCCCTCTTCTTCCATCCCCTGGAACGAATAGGGGCTGGTGCGCGGCTTGAAGGCGCCGCCGCGCAGCACGGTGGCGCCGGCCGCCTTGACCGCCCGCGCCGTCTCCAGGATCTGTGTTTCGCTCTCCACCGAACAGGGGCCGGCCATCACCACCAGCGCCGGGCCGCCGATCATCAGTCCGGGAGCAATTTCGAAAGTGCTCGCCTCCGGCTTGACCTCGCGGCTGGCCAGTTTGTACGGCTTGAGAATCGGCACCACGCTCTCGACCCCCGGCAGCGACTCCAGGGCCTGCAGCACCATTCTCCCCCGCTCGTCCCCCACCGCCCCGACCACGTCGCGGGTCTCGCCATGGATGACGTGCGGTTTGTAGCCGCACTCGCGGATCTGGCTTTTCACCTCGGCCAGCTCTTCCTTGCTGGCCCCCTGCTTCATGACGATGATCATCGGTTTTGCCTCCTTGGTTGCAATCGATGCCGGACCGCCGGCGGTGAAATGACGGAAGGCCGCCCGGAATCTCCCGGCGGCCTCTGGTTATCGATCACAAAGGGGACAACCACGGGAGATCGGAAAACCGGTCTGCCCCTGGTTGGCTGTCGTCTGCGAAACCTCTTACGCCGACAAGCCTCCACCCCGGGCAGACGGCCTAAAGAAAAAGCCGCGCCAGAAGGAGAAACCAAAATAGGCGAAAAAGAGGGTCACGCGTACTCCGTGGACGAAATTCCCTCTTGAATACCAGATTGGTGGGGAATTGGCAAGGGGGAAAAAGGGGTGCTCAAAACTCTTAACCATGCCTCCCCCCCTGCATCGTTCCCAAAAACCGACGCACCCAGCGGTGCACGTCGTTGCGCTCTACCTCGGCCTGCAGATGCTGCATCCGTTCCCGGCGCTCCTCCCGGGGCATGTGGAAGGCCCGATGAATGGCGGCGGCGGTGCCGTCGATATCGTACGGGTTGACGGTCAGCGCCCAGTGCCCCAGCTGATCGGCGGCACCGGCGAACTCGCTGAGGATCAGCACGTTGTTGAGGTCGACGGCGCTGGCGCAGTATTCCTTGGCCACCAGGTTCATGCCGTCGCGCAGCGGGGTGATCAGGGCAATCTCCGAGGTGCGATAGTGGGCCAGCAGCTGGGTCGGCTCGAGACTGCGAAAGAGATAGAAGATCGGCATCCAGTCCGGCTCGGCGAAGCGGGCGTTGATCCGGCCGGCCATCTGATCGAGGAGCTCCTTGAGATTGCGGTAGTCGGGGACCAGGGTCCGGCTCGGGATCACCACCTGCAGCAACGAGAGGTTTTTCCGCAGCTCCGGGTAGAGCTCGAGAGCCCGCTCGAAGGCGAGGAAGCGCTCCGGAATCCCCTTGGTGTAGTCGAGGCGGTCGACCCCGAGCATCAGCTGCCGACCGGAGAGCGACTCGTGCAGGTACCAGGCGGCATCGGCCACCTCCCGGGTCTGGGCCTTCTGGTGGAAATCGTTGTAGTCGATGCTGATCGGGAAGTGCCCCACCTTGATCGTCCGCTCGCCGCAGCGCAGCAGGGTGTAGTGGCGCTGCCGGCTGATCACTTCCAGCTCCGGGATCAGGGCGGCGGCGCACTGGACGAAGTTGCGCCGATCGCGCAGGGTCTGGAAGCCGACCAGGTCGTAGGCGACCAGCCCCCGGATCAGCTCCTGCTTCCAGGGGAGGCGGCGGAACAGATCGAGGGAGGGGAACGGGATGTGGAGGAAAAAGGCGAGAGGCTGGCGCACCCCGAGCTCCCGCAGATGGCCGCCGACCAGACAGAGCTGATAGTCATGGATCCAGATCTGGTCCTGCTCGGTAGCGGTGGCCGCCACCGCCTCGGCGAAGCGGCGGTTGACCTCGATGTAGGCGCGCCAGTTCTCCGGATCGAAATTGCAGTAGCCGAGCAGGTCGTGGAACAGGGGCCAGAGGGTCTCGTTGGAGAAGCCCAGGTAATATTTTTCGATCTCCTCTTCACTGATCGGCACCGACTGCAGGCGGTAGCCGCTCTCGGCCCCGAAGCGCTCGAACAGCTCCCCCAGGGGGACCTCGCCGCCGGTTCCGGCCCAGCCGAGCCATACCCCTTCACGATTGCGCATTACCGGCGCCAGGGCGGTCACCAGCCCGCCGGAGCCGGGGGCGATGCGCCACTCCCCCTCTTCATCCCGGGAGATGGCCACCGGCAGGCGGTTGGAAACGACGATCAGCCGCTGCTTATCCATATATCAACCTCGTCTCGATGCGTTCGCGGTGGCCGCTGCGCATCCCCAGCATCAGGGTCAGATATTCGCGCAGATGGCGGGTGAGCAGGTAGTTCTCCCAGGTGAAGCGCCGGGCCCGCTCCCCCATCTCCTGGCGCAGGTCGTGGCGATGCAGCAGGTAGCGGATCCGCAACGCCGCCCCTTCCGGAGTGCGTACCAGAAAGCCGGTGTAATGGTCGAAAACCTGCAGCCGGATACCGCCGGTATCGCCTCCGATGACCGGCTTCCCCTTCCACATCGCCTCCGCCACTGTCAGTCCGAACCCCTCGCGCAGCGACTTCTGCAGCACGATCGCCGCCCGGCGCTGCAAGGCGTTGATGGTGCGGTGCGACGAGGAGGGGAGAAGCAGCACATGCACCTGCGGGTCGTCCCCCGCCGCGGCCCGCACCTCGCGCAGCACCGCCTCCCCTTCCGGGTCGTCGCTGGCGCCGCCGCCGGCCAGCACCAGCTGCACCGGGGTGAGCTTGCGCGCCAACCGGTAGGCCTCGATCACCCCCACCGGGTCCTTGAAGCGATCGAAACGGGAGACCTGCAGCACCAGCGGCACCACGGGATCGAAGCCGAACTGCTGGTCGAGCGCCTGCACCTCCTCGTCGGGCAGCTGGCGGTTCTTCTCGCTCAGCGGATCGATGCTCGGGGCGATGATGTACTGCGGATGCGGCAGCGGCTGGGCGAACTGGGGGAGGGAAAAAATGCTGGCATCATAACCGACCAGCCACTGGCGCAGGTAGTCCCAGACCGGAGGGTGCGGCCGGCTGCCGTCGATATGGCAGCGCCAGATCCATTTTCCCTGGCGGTTGGGGAAATGCGCCAGCAGCGCCGCCGGCTGCGGATCGTGGATGAAGACGAAGTCGGCCTCCTCCAGCAAGCCGCGCAGCCGCTCGGCGTTGGCGGCGTTGGTCGCCTCGTAGACCCGCAGCAGCTCCGGCGGCGGCTCCTGCACCACCCCCTGCAGGGCGTTGTGGAAGGCTCTGGTGCACTGATAAAAGGGGGGATCGCCGCTGATGGTTTCCCAGCGGGCATCGATCCCCAACGCCTGCTTGAAGGGGATCAGCTTCTGCAGGATCTCGGCTACCCCGCCC
>JACZKF010000273.1 GCA_014860175.1 Desulfuromonadales bacterium
GTGCCCGCAACAGCGACGAAGAGGTGGTGGTGGCCCATAACTGGGACGAAATTCGCCGGGCCATGTGGAATTACGTCGGCATCGTCCGTTCGAGCAAGCGCCTGGTGCGGTCTTTGCGGCGAGTCCAGATGATCCAGGAAGAGATCACCGACTATTACTGGGACTTCTACATCACCTCCGACCTGATCGAACTGCGCAATCTCTCGGTGGTGGCGGAGTTGATCATTCGCAGCGCCCTCGAGCGCCAAGAGAGCCGTGGTCTGCACTACACTCTCGACTTCCCGCAAACCGACGACCTGCACTGGAAACACGATACGGTCCTGCGAAAGAATTTTTGAGCAGGGATCGCCCTGACCGCCGGCCGGTAATTTTCAGGAGCTGCTTTTGGACATCGACAGCATACGCCAAGAGATCGACCGCATGGACGACGAACTGCTGCGCATCTTCAATGCCCGGGCGTCTCTGGCCCTGAAGATCGGAGAGATCAAAAAGCAGCGTGGGCTGGCGGTCTACGATCCGTCGCGGGAGAGGAAGATTTTTGAACGGATGCAGGGGGCCAATCCCGGCCCCTTGGATGACGGCGCCATTGTTCGGCTGTTCGAGCGCGTCATCGACGAATCCCGGCGCCTGGAGCGCCAGCGCACCCGGGGAGAGTGACCGATGCTGATTGTGATGAAAAAAACGGCCAAGGAAGAAGAACTGCAGCAGATCAAACAATTTCTGATCGACCGTGATTTCGACTTTCACCAGTCGACCGGCGCCAACCGCATCATCATCGGCGTAATCGGCGACACCCGTACCATCGACCGCAACGGCCTGCGCGCCCTGCCGGGGGTGCTGGAGGTGTTCAAGATTCCGGATGAGGAATAGAGGCTAGAGGAAAAGCAAAGGGCGCCGATTTGGCGCCCTTTCCGGTTTCCAGGCTGAGCAAAGGCTCCCAGATGCAAGGCGCTTGAAGTCGTGCGGAGTAAGGCGTACCCGAGGGTACGTCGTCGACGCATGACGAAAGCAACGCCGCAGATGGGGGGCTTTCCTCAGCCGCTATCCCACCACCTGCGAGCGGGTGAAGACGGCCCGCAGAGGCAGGCCGGCCCCTTCGATCGCTTCCCGGGCCCCCTCCTCGCGGTCGACCAGGGTGATGATACCGACGATTTCCAGCCCTTCCTCCCGGGCCCGCTCCACCGCCTTCATCGAGGAGCCACCGGTGGTGGTGACATCTTCGACGATGACCACCCGGGAACCCGGCGGCAGGTTCTTGCGCCCCTCAAGCCACTGGCCGGTACCGTGCCCCTTGGGCTCCTTGCGGATGATGAAGGCATGCACCGGGGAACCGTCGAGACAGGCGGCGATGGAGGTGGCGGTGGCGATCGGGTCGGCCCCCAGGGTCAGCCCGCCGACCCCGTCCACCGGACCGGGGAACTGCTTGACCTCCTGCCAGAACGCCTTGCCGACCAGCAGGCCGCCACGGGCGTGCAGGGTGGTCTGCTTGCCATCGAAGTAGAAGTTGCTCTTGCGCCCCGAAGCCAGGGTCACTTCCCGCTCCTCGTACGAGAGCTCGCGGATGATCCGCATCAACTCATCTCTCTCCTGCTGGGTCATGGAAATCCTCCAATTTATGAAATGTAGGGGCGAGGCACTGCCTCGCCCGGGCGACCCAGCGGGTCGCCCCTACCGTTGCAGCCGCGGAAAGATCTGCCTCTGAAAGCGATTCATGGGCGGATCAAAAATGTCCAGATGCAAGGCGGACGAAGTTCCGAGAGCTAAGGCGTACCGGCAGGTACGTCGTGATCGAGGGACGAGGACAACGCCGCAGATGGGCGTTTTTCATCCGCCTTTTAGAAAAGACCCAGTTGGCTGTCCGACTTGAGCCGCGGAAACTTGACCGGATACTGGCCGCTGAAGCAGGCGTGGCAGAATTTCCCTTCCTCCCCCAGGCAGGCGCCGGCGGCTTTGAGCATCCCCTCCTGGGAGAGATAGCCCAGAGTGTCGGCGGTGATGTAGCGGTTGATCTCTTCCACCGTATGGGAGGAGGAGATCAGCTCCTTGCGGGTCGGGGTGTCGATGCCGTAGTAGCAGGGGAAACTGGTCGGTGGGCTGGAGATGCGCATGTGGATCTCGCGGGCACCGGCGTTGCGGATCATCTTGATGATCTTGCGGGCCGTGGTCCCCCTCACGATGGAATCATCGATCACCACCACCCGCTTCCCTTCAATCTCGTCGCGCACCGGATTGAGCTTGATCTTCACCCCGAAGTGGCGGATCGACTGCTGCGGCTCGATAAAAGTGCGCCCTACATAATGATTGCGGATCAGGCCGAGCTGGAAAGGGATGCCGGTTTCTTCGGCGTAACCGATGGCGGCCGGGGTGCCCGAGTCGGGGATGGGAATCACCACGTCGGCCTCGACGCCGTGTTCGCGGGCCAGTTGCCGGCCAAACTCCTTGCGCACGCTGTAGACCTGGTGGCCGAAGATGCGGCTGTCGGGGCGAGCGAAGTAGATGAGCTCGAAAATGCAGGCGGCAGTCGGGACTTTGGCGAAAGGACGAAAGGACTTCAGCCCCGACTTGTCGACCAGGATCATCTCCCCCGGCTCGATCTCGCGGATGAATTCCGCCTCGATCAGGTCGAGGGCACAGGTCTCGGAAGCGACGATGTAGGCACCGTCGAGTTTGCCCAGAATCAGCGGCCGGAAGCCGTGGGGGTCGCGCACCGCCACCATCCTGGTTTCGGTGAGGAAGACCAGACTGTAGGCCCCTTTGACGATCTGCAGCGCCTCGGTGACGCGATCGATGAGGGAATCGCTGCGGGCGTGGGCGAGCAGGTGGATGATCACTTCGGTGTCGGCGGTGGTGGAGAAGATCGAACCCCGGGTTTCCAGATCGTTGCGCACTTCCTGGGCGTTGACCAGGTTGCCGTTGTGGGCGACGGCGATGGAGCCGCGGGCGTAGTCGACGACGATCGGCTGGGCGTTTTTCAGGTCGTTGCCGCCGGCGGTCGAGTAGCGCACGTGACCGATGGCGCTGGAGCCAGGAAGATCCTGGAAGACGGCGTCGTTTTTGAAAACGTCGGCGACCAGCCCCATCCCTTTGTGAGTGCGGAGTTTGTGGCCATCAGAGGAGACAATGCCGCAGCTCTCCTGACCTCGGTGTTGCAAGGCATACAGCCCCAGGTAACTCAGGTTGGCGGCCTCGGGGTGACCGAAAATCCCGAACACGCCGCATTCATCCCGAAACTTGTCCAGCATCTATGATTGACTCCTCAACTCGGAATTTCTGCTGTTTGTTGTTCTGCGTCAGGTAGTTATCGAATACTTCAAAAGCTTAGCACAGCCGGAGATTAAAAAGATAGCTGCCCCGGGAAACAGGGGGACGGGCCGCCGGCCAACCCAACGGTTGATCCCTAAAGCTCGTCCCGAATGAAGTTCACCGCGTTGCGGAACAGCCACAACCCCATCCCTTCGGCCGGCAGATCCGTCTCGCGGGTCCAGCGGGGGTGATGGGTGCGGTCGACATAGGCCTCCGGGTGGGGCATCAGGCCGAACAGGCGGCCGGTTTCGTCGCACAGTCCGGCAATCGCTCCCATCGAACCGTTGGGGTTGGCGGGAGCTTCGAGCGCAGCCTGGCGATAATCGGCGTCGGAATATTTGAGGGCTCCCAGATGACGGGCCTCGATCCCGGCCAGCACCTGGGGCGATTCGGCGACGAACTTCCCCTCCCCATGTCGCACCGGCAGATAAAGACCCCGCAGGCCGCGGGTGTAGATGCAGGGTGATTGGGGGTCGACCTGCAGATGCACCCAGGTGTCGAGAAAGCGGCCGCCATCGTTGAACGTCAGGGTGGTGGTCTGGCGCATCTTCTGCGGCTCCGGCAGCAGCCCCATCTTGACCATCAGCTGGAAGCCGTTGCACACCCCCATGATCAGCTTGCCATCAGCGATGAAGCACCGCAGCTGATCGACCAGGTGCCCGGACGTCCCTGCCACCGGGGCGTGCAGCAGCCGGTTGGCACCGGCCTTGGCACTGCCGAGGTCGTCGCCGTCGAGAAAGCCGCCGGCCAAATTGAGAAAGTGGTAGTCGTCGAGACGCACCCGGCCGGCCAGCAGTTCGGCGATATGGACGCTATCGGCCGTGTCGGCCCCGGCCAGGCGGCAGGCATGGGCGACTTCCCGCTCGCAGTTGGTGCCGTTGCCGGCAATGACGATGGCGCGAACGTTCTTTGCCATGATGCTCCTTTAACAAAGTCGTCCTGAAAGGTTCAGAAGACTTCCGATTTCGTTTACTGCCGAAGTTACAGGGATACACAGGATGAACAGGATAAAACAATCCTGTAAATCCTGTATATCCCTGTTGAATTCACTTATGCCCTACAGCTCCTTCAGCGGCGACTGCCACGCCGCCTTGAGGTCGTCGATGTCGGCACGAATGAGGATCTCTCCGTCGACCCCGGTGATGCGCAGCTCCCGGTCGGCCGCGACCGTGCCGAGCAGGGCGATTTCCTGCCCGGCAAACAGGGCCTCGAAAGGCTCCCGATGGCTCGGCCGAACGGTGACCAGCAGTCGACTGGCCGACTCGGAGTAGAGCAGATGATCCTCGCGCAGGGGGGCGTCGGTCCTTACCTGACGCAGATCGATGCGCAGTCCGAAGCCGCCGGCGAAGGCGGTCTCGGCCAAGGCGACCCCGAGGCCGCCGTCGGAGAGGTCGTGACAGGAGGCGAGCAGCCCCTGAGCCTGGGCCCGGTTGACGGTCCGGTAGCGGGCCAGGGCAGCGCCGGCGTCGACCTGCGGCACATGTTTCCCCAGCACCCCCTGCATGGCATAGTATTCGGAGCCCCCCAGTTCATCACGGGTGTTCCCGAGGAGGTAGACCAGATCGCCGGGGCGTTTGGCATCCATGGTCACCGCCTGGCGCACATCCTCGATCCGCCCCATGACCGAGAAGAGCAGGGTCGGCGGAATGCTGATTTTGGTATCCCCCACCATGTAGTCGTTCTTCATCGAATCTTTGCCCGAGATCAACGGCACCCCGAAGGCAACGCAGTAGTCATACAGGGCCTGGTTGGAGCGCACCAACTGGGCTGCCTTGTAGGCGCCATCGGGGGTCTTGTCGCTTTCGACCGGGTCGCACCAGCAAAAGTTGTCGAGGCCGGCCACATGCTCGATGTTGCCGCCGACGGCGACGTAGTTGCGCAACGCCTCATCGATGGCGTTGGCCGTCATGTGGTAGGTATCGAGATCGCTGAAGCGGGGGCAGAGACCATGGGCCACTACCACCCCCTCGTAGGAGTCGAACAGAGGGCGCATCACCGCGGCGTCGGCCGGCCCGTCGTTGACCACTCCGGTCAACGGCTTGACCACCGTACCGGCCTGCACCTCGTGGTCGTAGCGGCGCACCACACTCTCTTTGGAGCAGATGTTGAGCCGCGCCAGCAGATGGCGCAAGGTCGCTTCCATATCGAGGGGCTGCTGAAAGTCAGGCTCCCGCAGGTCGGGTTGTTGCCAGCGGGCGGGGAGGCGCAGCTGCGGCCCCCCTTCGTGCAGAAACTCCATGGTCAGATAGGTGACGGTGCGTCCGCCATACAGGCAGTGAAAATAACCGGAGTCGGTAAATTCACCCAGGTCGGTCGCCTCGACATCCATCTCCCGGGCCAGGGCGAGAAAGTCGTCGATTTTCGCCGGCGGCACCGCCAGGGTCATCCGTTCCTGGGCCTCGGAGATGAGGATCTCCCAGGGGTGCAGCCCCGGGTACTTGAGCGGCGCCCGGTCCAGATGCAGCAGGAAACCGCCGGTGTCCTGGGCCATCTCGCCGACGGAGGAAGAGAGGCCGCCGGCGCCGTTGTCGGTAATCGAGCTGTACAGAGCCCGGTCGCGGGCGACCAGGAGGAAGTCGAACATCCGTTTCTGGGTGATCGGATCGCCGATCTGCACCGCCGTCACCGGCGACCCCTCGTGCAGCTCCTCCGAGGAGAAAGTCGCGCCGTGGATGCCGTCCTTGCCGATGCGGCCGCCGACCATGACGATCCGGTCGCCGACATTCGCCTGCTTCTCGTGGCCGGGGCGGCCATGGAGAGTCGCCGGCAGAATCGAGCCGGTACCGCAGTAAACCAGCGGCTTGCCGGCGAAACGGTCGTCAAAGACGATGGAGCCGTTGACCGTCGGGATGCCGCTCTTGTTGCCGCCGTGTTCCACCCCTTCGACCACCCCCTCGAAAATCCGCCGCGGATGAAGCAGCCGGGGGGGGAGCGGTTTGCTGTAAAAAGGTGAGGCGAAACAGAAGACGTCGGTGTTGAACAGCAGGCGAGCCCCCATGCCGGTGCCGAAGGCGTCGCGGTTCACCCCGACGATGCCGGTCAGCGCTCCCCCGTACGGGTCGAGGGCGCTGGGCGAGTTATGGGTCTCCACCTTGAAAGCGAGACTCCACTCATGGTTAAAGCGGATCACGCCGGCATTGTCCTTGAAGACTGACAGGCAGATGTCGTCCTCGCCCTTGGCTGCGCGCACGTCGCGGGTGGCACGGACGATGAAACTCTTGAACAGCGAGTCGATGCTCTGCCGCCCCCCTGCCCCGTCGTCGTAATCGATGCGGGCGGCGAAGATCTTGTGCTTGCAGTGCTCGCTCCAGGTCTGGGCCAGCGCCTCCAGTTCGGCGTCGGTGAGCTGCTGGTCCAGACCGACGGCGCGACGGGCCGCCTGGACCGCCGGGTCGGCGGCATAGGCCTGAATGGTCCGCATCTCTTCCAGGTTGAGAGCGAGCATCCCGTCCTTGCTCAAGCGCAGCAACTCCTGGTCGGAGATGTTCAGGTCGATCTCCTGCACGGACGCCGCCTGCTGCGCCCCTACTTCAACCCGGGGGACGCTGACCGGGAGCCCTTGTTTCCTGTCGAACCGGCCGGCGGGCACGATGGTCCAGCGCTGAATCAGGGCGTTGGCCAGCAGATCGGCGGCAATGCGTTCGGCGCCCTGGGCGTCGACCGGCCCCGAGAGGAGGTACTGCACCGAGGTGTAAACCCCCTCCCCCGGAGCAAAAGGTCGCCCGCTCAGATACTGGATCGCCTCCCGGGCAGTGCGGCCGGCGTTGTCAGTCACTCCGGGGCGAAAGCCGACCTCGATCAGGATGTCGAACTGCCCCGCCAGCGGCCGGTCGATGGCGACCTCCTGGATGACCGGATCGCAAAACGGCCCGTTGGCGGCCGCGGCCACCTCTTCCTGGCTGAGGTTGGCATCGACGGTGAAGACGTCGATGGTGCGAACCGACGTCAGATCGATCCCCAGGTGCTCGCGGATCTCCCGCCGCACCCGCTCGCCACGGGCATCCCGGATTTCCGGCTTGAGCCCGACTTCGATTCTCCAGGCCATTCTATTTTACCTTTCGAAAAAGTATCTCACGCCCGCTCGCGACGCTCGCTCAAGACGCCAAGGCGCCAAGAAATTCAAACCCGGCCTTATCACTCTTTACCGAACACCCGCTTGAAGATGGTGTCGACGTGCTTGAGGTGGTAGCTGAGGTCGAACGACTCGCGGATCTTCGCTTCGCCAAGGGCGCCGACCACTTCCGGGTCGGCCAGCAGCTCCTGCTGGAAATCTTTCCCCTCTTCCCAGACCTTCATGGCGTTTTTCTGCACCAGGCGGTAAGAGTCCTCGCGGGAGACGCCAGCCTGGGTCAGGTCGAGGAGGATCTTCTGGGAGAAGACCAGACCTTTCATCTGGTTGAGATTGCGCAGCATGTTCTGCGGATAGACGACCAGGTTGCGGATCAGGCCGGCGAGCCGCCGCAGGGAAAAGTCGAGAGCGACGGTGGCATCCGGGCCGATGTAGCGCTCCACGGCGCTGTGGGAGATGTCACGCTCGTGCCACAGGACGATGTTCTCCAGGGCCGGGAAGGCGAAGGCGCGGATGTAGCGGGCCTGCCCGGTAAGGTTTTCGGTGAGGATCGGGTTGCGCTTGTGCGGCATGGCGCTCGACCCCTTCTGCCCCTTGCTGAAAAACTCCTCGACCTCCAGCACCTCGGTGCGCTGCAGATGACGGATCTCGACGGCGACCCGCTCCATCGACGAGGCGATGATCGCCAGGGTGCAAAAGTACTCGGCATGCCGGTCGCGGGGGATCACCTGGGTCGAAACCGGCTCGGGGATCAGCCCCAGTTTCTGGCAGACGTATTCCTCGACGGCCGGGTCGATGTTGGCGAAAGTGCCGACGGCGCCGGAAATGGCGCCGGTGGCGATCGTCTTGCGAGCCGCCTGCAGACGCTGGCGGTTGCGATCCATCTCGGCGTACCAGCCGGCGAGTTTGAGTCCGAAGGTGACCGGTTCGGCATGTATGCCATGGGAGCGCCCCATGCAGACCGTATCCTTGTGCTCGTAAGCCCGCTCCTTGATGGCGGCCAGGACCAGGTCGAGATCGGCCAGCAGCTCATCGGCCGCCTGCACCAGCTGCACCGACAGGCAGGTGTCGAGGACGTCCGAGGAGGTCATCCCCTGATGGATAAAGCGAGCCTCCGGCCCGACGAATTCCGCCACCGAAGTGAGAAAGGCGATGACGTCGTGTTTGACCTCGGCCTCGATCTGGTCGATCCGCTCGATGTCGAAGTTCCCCTTTTCCCGGATCACCTCGACCGCGGCGGCGGGGATCACGCCGAGCTGCGCCTGCGCCTCACAGGCCAGAGTTTCGATCTCCAGCCAGATCCGAAAGCGGTTTTGCGGCTCCCAGATGCGGGCCATCTCCTTGCGGGTATATCGTTCGATCATCGGCATATTCTCCTATGCCCGGCAAAAGCCTGTCAACGTTTGCCGGTGAATTTGTTCAGACGGTAAAACAGAGGCTGGGATGGGCCTGGGTGCCGACGATGAGCTGGGGCTGGCAACGGTTTTGTTGCCCCAGTACGGCGCGGGCCTGTTCGACGGCCAAGGCCGGAAGATTGTTCACTTCACTCAGATGGGCCAGGAACACCCCCTCCAGCCCGTCCCAGAGCAGATCGTCCAGCAGTCGGGCGGATGCGACATTGGACAGGTGCCCATGGTTGCCGCGGATGCGCTGTTTGAGCGGCCAGGGATAGGGGCCGTCGCGCAGCATCGCCTCATCGTGGTTCGCTTCGAGGACCAGGACCCGGCACCCCTGCAGCCGCTGGGTGACCAGCCGGGTAGCGATACCGAGGTCGGTGGCAATGCCGATCTTCCCTTCAGCGGTTTCGATGACGAAGCCGACAGGCGCCGCCGCATCGTGGGTAAGGGGGATAGTTTCGATGCGCAGGTCGCGAAACTCGATGGCGCTGCCGGTGTCGAACTCCTGCAGACAGTCGATCTTCCCCGGGTCGCGCAGCGCCTGCCAGGTCTGCGGATGGACGAAAACCGGCAGCCGGAAGCGTCGGCAGATCGGCCCCAGCCCCCGACAGTGGTCGGTATGTTCGTGGCTGATGAACAGGGCGTCGAGATCTTCACCCGCCACCCCCAAACCCTGCAGGCGGGCGCCCATTTCCCGGGCCGAGAGACCGGCATCGATGAGGATGCGGCTCTCGCGGCTCTCAATGTAGATGGCGTTACCTTTGCTGCCACTGGCCAGCAGACATACCCGCACCGCAAACCCTCCAGGAAATTCAATGAGCGCCGTGGTTATACCGGAAAATCCCCCCCCCTGCAAGGAGAAACCGGCCCCTGGCCGTGGCTCCGCTGGGGGTGGCAAACCGGCAGCAGGACATGGAAAGTGCTCCCCGGACACTGCTGCGGATCGTGTCCCGGGCTCTCGACCCAGATGCGACCGCCGTGCAGTTCGATGATCCCCTTGGCAATGGTCAACCCGAGGCCGGCCCCTTTCCCCATGAAGGCGACCTTGCCGGTAAAGTGCTCCTCGATCTCCCCCCCTTCGAAGAATTTGTCGAAGACGTGGGGGCGATCGCTCTCGGCGATGCCGATGCCGGTGTCGGAGATGATGAACTCTACCTTCTCCCCCCCTTTGACGGCGGCTTGCGGCAGCAACGGGGTGTAGCAGCGGGTCTGGACCCGGATAAGGCCGCCATCGGGGGTAAATTTGATGGCATTGCCGAGCAGATGACCGATGGCCTGCTGCAACCGGTCCGGATCACACTCGACCAGCGGCAGATCGGCCTCACAGATCAACTCCACCTGCTGTTGCCGCTGGGACAGGGAATAACTGTTGCCGGCGATGATCTGCCGCACCAGAGCGTTGAGATCGGCCGGGCGCAGCTCCAGGGGGAGGCGCCGGCTGTCGAGCATGGAAACATCGACCATATCCTTGACCACGTCGGTCAGCCGTTCAGCCGCAGCGGAGATATGCTGGACCATCTGCAGCACCTCCGACTCGACCTGAACGTCGGCATCGCCGAGGATCAGGTCGGCATAGCCGACAATGACGGTCAACGGCGTCTTCAACTCGTGGGAGGCCAGCCCGAGGAAGCTGTCTTTCATCTGATTGAGGCGCTCCATCTCGCGGGCGCTTTTTTCCAGATTCTCCTTGATCTGCCGCTCCCGGGTGATGTCGCGAATGACCATCTGCACCCAGAAGCTGCCATGGCGGTCACGGGCCACCGTGGCGCTCACCGAACCGGTCACCGGCTGTTGGTCGGCGTGCCGGACATAGGCGAGTTCCACCTCGTTGCGCCCGCCATCGAGCAGTTCCCGGTAGAACTGATACTGCAGATGGGGATCCCCCCCCAGCATTTCCATGGAGCGGAACAGGTTCCGGTTGATCACCTGGTCGCGGCCGATGCCGAAGAACTCCTCGGCCCGACGATTGAACAGGATGATCCGGTCCTGATGATCGGAGATGACGATGGCATCGGAGGCATTCTCGAACAGAGCCAGGTGCATCTTCTGGCTGCGGACCAGTTCAATTCCGGTCTTCTCCTGCTCCTCGTAGATCTGCTGCAACAGCAGATTGGTCTCCTCGAGCTCCCGATACCCCTGCTGCAGCGCCTCATCCCTGCGCTGCAGGGAACCGGCCATCTCCTGCAACGAAGTGGCGAGCCGGGTGAAGTCGGGGGTCGGCATCGCCGGCACCACCACCTGAAAATTGCCGCTGGTGATCTCCCGGGCCACCTCGCACAGGCGGCGGATCGGCCCGATCAGATGTCGCTTGGTGAAGACGATGACCAGGGTGAGGACGACCAGGAAAGCGAGGCCGAGGACCATCAGCGAATGATGCAGCATCCGTTGGGTCCGTTCGGTCAGCACCGCCTCGGAAAAACCGATACGCACCCGGCCGGCCACCCCCCCCTGTCGCCCCAGCAGGGGCAAAGAGACGTCATAGACCCGTCCCCAGGTCGGATGGGTCAGGAGAGAGGTGGAGTCGCTGAGGGCGGTGACAAACTCGAGGCCATCGGCAACCGCAACCGGGAGATCGTTGGCGAACAGCCCTCTCCCCATACCATCCTCGATCAGGCAGTAGGCGAGTTCAGGGTCATGGCTGACGATCTGTTGGCAGTGGCCGGCCAGATCGACCAACCCCACCAGTTCTCCCCCCTGCTGCAGCGACTTTTCCACTGACGATTTCACCCCGGCGGCCAGCGAATCGCTGCGCAGCAAAATGCCATCGCGGTAGTTGCGGCGGAAATTCTCGATATTGAAGGCGGTGTTGACCGCAATGGTCACGGTCAAGGCCAGGAAGGCGAAGATGAGAATGCGCTTTTCGAGGGTATTTTTCATCGACATCTTGGCGCGGACCGGAACCGGCATGGTCCTTGGGCGGGCATGAGGGGACAGCACCGGTTGGCGTCGATTGCGTTTTCGCCAGCCTCGGGTAAGCTTCCCGATGGGGCAACCGGACACCGGCCGAATTGCATTGGATACCGTCAGCGATGGCGTTGGGATTCGGCCAGAAAAACCTGGGCCAGGCAAGTTCCACCTTCATAACATATTGAACCACGAAGGGCAATACAACACTCATCCCAGGCGGCTTAAGGGTTGACGAGCCTTCATTGTTTGGATATCATTCCGCGATTGATCTTCAGCCCCCCGCCGATCACTCGGATGTTGTCTGTCCCTAATAATCTTCAGCCTGCAAGGAGGAAAAACCAATGGCAGTGAAAGTTGGCATTAACGGTTTCGGCCGCATCGGCCGCAACATGTTTCGCGCCGCCGTCGGTGCCGGCGATATCGACATCGTCGCCGTCAACGATCTGACCGACCCCGCTACCCTGGCCCATCTGCTCAAGTACGATTCGGTGCACGGCATTTTTGCCGGCAGTGTCGAATCCGACGCCGAAAACCTTATTGTCAACGGCAAGAAAATTCGGGTCCTGAAAGAAAGAGACCCGGCCGCCCTCCCCTGGAAAGCCCTCGGCGTTCAGGTGGTCATCGAATCGACCGGCCACTTCACCGACCGGGACAAGGCCGAAAAACACCTGCAGGCGGGGGCGAGCAAAGTGATCATCAGCGCTCCCGGCAAGGGGGTCGATCTCACCGTCTGCATGGGGGTCAACGAGAAGGACTACGACAGCGCTTCGCACCATGTCATCTCCAATGCCTCCTGCACCACCAACTGCCTGGCCCCGGTGGCCAAGGTACTGCTGGAGCAGTTCGGCATCGTGCACGGCCTGATGACTACCATTCATGCCTACACCAATGACCAGCAGATTCTCGACCTGCCGCACAAAGACCTGCGCCGGGCCCGGGCCGCCGCCTTGTCGATGATCCCGACCACCACCGGCGCCGCCAAGGCGGTCTCCCTGGTGCTGCCGCAGCTCAAGGGGAAACTTGACGGCATGGCGGTGCGGGTGCCGACCCCCAACGTCTCGGTGGTCGACCTGGTGGTGCAGACCGAGAAGAAAACCACGGCGGAAGAGGTCAATGCGGCGATGAAGCAGGCGGCCGACGGCCCCCTCAAAGGGATCCTCGAATACTGCGACCTGCCGCTGGTCTCCAAGGACTTCAACGGCAACCCGGCCTCCTCGATTCTCGATGCCCTGTCGACGGCGGTCATCGGCGGCACCATGGTCAAGACCCTCGCCTGGTACGACAACGAGTGGGGCTACTCCAACCGGATCCTCGATCTGGCCCGCTTCGTAGCCGGCAAGCTGAAGTAATCTGGCCACCGATCCCAACCGGGGCAGGATGTGAGCATCCTGCCCCTTGTTTTTGTACTCAGCCCAGCGGAGAGCCTATGTTCGACAAACTCACCATTCGCGACATCGATTTCCAGGGGAAAAGGGTATTCTGCCGGGTCGACTTCAACGTCCCTTTCGATGAGCAGGGGAACATTACCGACGACACCCGCATCGTCGCCGCCCTCCCCACCATCCGCCACATCCTCGAAGCTGGCGGGCGGCTGCTCCTCGCCTCCCATCTGGGGCGCCCCAAGGGAAAGCCCGACCCCAGCTACAGCCTGGCC